>JBEDHF010000116.1:0-6246 GCA_041174245.1 Cyanobacteriota bacterium | reverse complement strand
TCGCTGGTGCAGAGCCGCCAGTGGGCCGATCAGCCGCGGGTGCGGCACCGGGCCCTGCGCTATGCCACCGCCGATGCGCTGGTGGCCCTGAGCCTGGCGGGGCTGGTGAACGCCGCGATCCTGATCCTGGCGGCCGGCACCTTCCACGGCCAGCCCGGCCCGCCGGTCACGGATCTCTCCCAGGCCTACCACCTGCTGAGTCCTTTGCTCGGCAGCCCCGTTGCCAGCCTCCTGTTCGGGGTGGCCCTGCTCGCGGCCGGTCAGAGCTCCACCCTCACCGCCACCATGGCCGGCCAGGTGGTGATGGATGGCTTCATCAACCTGCGGCTGCCGGATTGGCAGCGGCGCCTGCTCACCCGCAGCCTGGCCCTGATTCCGGCGGTGTTGTCGCTGCTGCTGCTCGGCGATTCCTCCACCACCAACCTGCTGGTGCTCAGCCAGGTGGTGCTCAGCCTGCAGCTTCCTTTCGCCGTCATTCCGCTGGTGGCCTTCTGCTCAAGACGGCGGTTGATGGGTGACCTGCGCGCCCCGTTCTGGCTACAGATCATGGGCTGGGCTTGCGCTGCCCTGATCGTGGTGATCAATCTGTCCCTGCTGCTCTCTGTGTTCTGGCCCGGATGATTCCCGAGAACGATCGCCGTCCCCCTTGGCTCAACTGGCTGTTTCTGTTGATCTTCCTCTGGTCGTCGTATCAACTGGCTGGTTTCTGGTTCGAGAAACTGCACTCCTGAGCCGACAGCGCTATTCCCGAAGGAGGGCTGATCTGGCGGCGCCTGAGGACGCTCAGGGGCGGCGCTGGCCTCGCCCAGGTTGCCGGCGCTTGCTTTGAGGGTGGGTCCCCGCTGTGGCGGCTGGTCGGCCGCTTGGCGCCACCATCCGAGCCGGCAGCCAGGGCCGCAGCAGCCGGATCATGCCCGCCAGAAGCAGCAGCAGCGCGGCGGCGATCGTGAGCAGCACCAGCAGGCCCGCCAGCAGCTGGCCGAGGCCGAGGCCGAGATTGGTCAGGCCCCCCAGCAGATGGTTCAGGGCTTCACTGAGCAGTAGCACCGCATCGAGGCGGGCCAGCAGTTGTTGCAGCCCTGCCAGCAGCCCGAAACCGAGGCCAAGGCAGACCACGCCCAGCAGCACCTCTTGCCAGGCCTTCGGGCGCCGCTGACGGCTGAAGACCGGCCGCTGCCGACGACGCTCCAGGCGTGACGGGCTGCTGGTGGGCTTCATGGAAGCAGGGTGTAACCGGCGCTTCGCATCCATCGCTCGAATTCCTGAAGCACCAGTTCGTTCGGGCAGTCCACCAGGGAGAGATCCTGCACCGTGCAGTCGCCCTGGCCGCCGTGGTGCAGGGAGAGATGGAAGTTGTCGCCGCTGAGGCCGCAGACCTCCGGATCACTGCGCACAACCACACCGAGATCGGCGCCGATCCTGGCAACCCGGATGCGTAGTTCGGACCAGCTCATCACCGTCATCGTCAGTCAGATCAATCCGCTGGTTCGGTCGCCAGTGTGGCGGCCTTCACGCCGCCGTCAACGGGAGGGGGCCAGCTTGGTTGGTGGAGCCGTCTGCGTTGCCTGGCCGGCTCGCTGGGGGGCTGGAGTCGGCAGGAACCAGCTCAGGCCAGCCAGCAGCCCGAGGGCCAGCGCGCCACCCACAGGGGCCGCCAGACGGCGGTGCAGGGGCAAGCGGGCCTGGAGCTCCTTGGCCCGCAGCGGCTGGGGCTCCGGAAGCTGCAAGGGGACCTGCAGCAGGGGGTCAAGCCGGAGTCGATCCAGGCAGCGCACCAGGTCCGCCAGTTCGGCGTCATCGATCCGCAGGGTCAAGGGCGGTGTGTCCGGCTGGCTGCTGCGCAGGGTCAGTTCGTGGCCCTGGCGGCGGCGCTCAGCATCGGCTTCGTGCTCCACCTCGAAGGGCGCGATCGACACAGGCGCCTCCGGACCACCGAAGGGGCGGCGGACGCCGCTGATCAGGTGACGGGCGTAGGGCAGCACCGCTTCCGCCATCGCGATCAGGTGCTCCTTGCGGCCTTCCAGTTCAGGCCGGGCTGCCAGTTGCAGTTGCCAGCCGGTGATGATTCCGATCGCCTGGCTGCTCTGGCCGGCGGAAACATCCGGCAATCCCTCCACCTGCAGACGGCAGCTGGCCTGGTCGTAGCGACGTTGCAGTTTCATCAGTTGGCATCCATCAGGCTGGCCTTGAGGCGATCGAAGCCTCCATCGCCGGCCCCGAGGGCCAGGCATTGGATCAGGGTGCGGAGCACGCTGCGTTCCAGGGCGGGATCCACCAGCCTCTGCACACTGCTGCGCCTTGGATTCATCCGCTCCTGCACCAGTTCCGCCAGCCGCCCCTGGAACAGCCCCCAGCGTTGATCATTGCGATCCTCGGGCTCGGAGCTCGAGAGCAGCTGGTGCAGCATCGGATAGAGCCGATCGGCCAGGGTGCAGAGAATGCGGATCAGGGCATCTGTCTCCTGCTCCGAGAGGGTGCCGCGGCGGGTGACCCGGCGCAGCGGGTTGTGGCAGCGGCTTTTCCAGAGGGCCACCCGATCGGGGAAGAGGCTCGAGAAACCGAGCTGCTCAGACATCCACACCATCGCCTCACCGCCGTTGAGGTCGAGGGCCTCCACGCTCAACAACAGCAGATCGAGGCGCTCCAGGCCGCGTCGACTGAGCCGGGTCGGAGGGCGGTGGCTGCGCTCGGCCTCAGGGGCGGAGGGGTCAACCGGTGCTGCGGCGGGTGCTTGGGCCATGGCTGCGATGATGCCAGTGCCAGCGACCTTCCGTCACCCAGGCACGGTCAGCGCGTCAGCCGATCCCCCCTGGCTTCGATCCTCTGCCCGGTCTGCGGGCCTCGCCTCTCTGCCCGGTCCGCGGGCCTTGCCATGACTGCCTCCACCGGTTTTTCTGCCAACAGCCCCGAGCGCGCGCCTGCCGAGGCGAACGCGGTGAAGGCTGCTGCCGTCGCCACGTCCGTCGCCACCGACCTGCGTCGCTATGTGCGCGATGTTCCCGACTTCCCCAAGCCCGGCATCCTGTTCCGCGACATCACGCCGCTGTTGCGCGACCCCGTCGGCTGGGCTGAAGCGATGCGTCAGCTCGGTCGCCTCTGTGATCAGCTGCAGCCCGATCTGATCGTCGGCATCGAATCGCGGGGATTCATCGTCGGCACCGCCCTGGCCACCGATCGCCGGCTCGGCTTCGTGCCTGTGCGCAAGCCCGGCAAGCTGCCGGGAGAGGTGGTCGGCGTTGATTACGCCCTCGAATACGGCCAGGACCGGCTGGAGATCGTGCGTGATGCCCTGGCCGACCAGCCCAGGGTGCTGATCGTTGACGATCTGCTCGCCACCGGTGGCACCGCCGCTGCCTGTGCGGAACTGGTGACGGTGGCTGGCGGCCAGCTCTGTGGGTTCGCCTTCGTGGCCGAACTGGCAGCCCTGCGGGGCCGCGATCGCCTGCCGGCTGAGCAGCCGATTGAATCGCTGATCATCTACCCCTGAACCCGGAGGGGCCATCGAAGTTCGGCTCGGCGATCTGAGCCCGGCCTGCCGATCCGCCCACATCGCCGCTGCTCCCCGGAACCGCTCGGGATCAGCGATCACCCCGAGCGGCCGGAGTGGTCTCCATGGCCGGCGCCACCTTTCTGGCTCTGGGTGTCTGCAGCGCCGGGGGATCCTCGTGATCGGGGGCTCCCTCCTGGCCGTCCTGCCAGTGGAGCAGCTCATCGAGTTGGATCAGGCTGATCAGTCCGAAGCGCCAGAGCACCACCGGCAGCGGCGCCTGTTCCTGCTCGGCCTGGCGCAGGCCGAGGCTGAGGGCCTTCTCGCTAAGGCCCAGCCCCTGCCGCAGGTGCTCGATCAGCGCCTGGGAGGGGGGCTGTTGCGGTGATGTGCTGATCACCATGGCGGGCGAGGTGCGTTGGATTGGATCCGGTCTCCTCAATTCTGGTGCTGTTGGCCTGCCGTGGCTGCCTCAGATCGGAACGCCGCCGAGGGTCATCGCCCTGAGGCTGAGACGGCGGATTCCGGGAGCGCGCTGCAACAGGGTCATCGCCAGCTGCCGCAGCGCCAGCAGCAGCGGCTGACGGTTGGAGTAAAGGCGAACCAGCAGGTCGGTGGCGCTGAGGGTGAGCAGCAGATCAAGGCGCCGCCGCCGGCCATAGGCCGAGGCCAGCCTGCCGACGGCAAGCTCACCGCGGGCGGCGCGGCCGGCGAGGAGAGCGAGCACCGTCGTATCGCGCCAGCAGAGATTGAGCCCCTGGCCGCCGACGGGATGGCAGCGATGGCCGCTCTCACCCACCAGCACGGTGCGCCCCCTCCAGAGCCTCGGAGCCAGGCCCAGGGCGACGGGGAAGGCCCGCGGTTGATCCTCCAGGGCATCGGGTTGGAGCTGATCGGGCAGCACCCCCGCCAGGCGGTCGAGGAAGGCGCTGGGCGCCAGAGCTTCCAGGCTGCGGCAGGTGGCTGTGCTCGCACTCCACACCACCTGGAAGCGTCCCCCACCGAGAGGCAGCACCGCCAGGGGGCCCTCCGGTCTGAATAGTTCCCAGGCTTGGTCGTCGCGGCTGCCGCGCAGCTGCACCTGGGCGGTCAGGCAGGCCTGGCGGTAGGGGCGTTGCCACCACGGCAGGCCCGCCAGGGTCCGGGTCGGCGAAGCCACACCGTCGGTGGCCACCACCAGATCCGGCGGCGTTGACTCCATGCCCTCCCCCGCTTGCGGCGGCGCTCCGAGCAGGAGCGTCACCCGCTGCGAGGCGTTGAGATGCTGCAGCAGGACCGCCATCAGGTCCCGGTGCTGGAGGATCCAGCCCACCGCCGCCACGTTGCGGCAGCTGGCCGGCAGATCCCTGGTTGTGAAGCGCACCCGCCGGTGGATGCCGCGATCCCAGAGTTCAAGACTGCGGAACGGCGTCAGCACTGGCTCCAGGTCGGGCCAGAGCCCGAGATCGATCAGCAGGCGAGCGCTGGAATGGTTGAGGGCGTAGGCCCGGTCGCGCTGCAGCAGCTGATCCGGCGGTTGAGGATCCACCAGCGTGACCCGCCAGCCGGCCTGCACCAGGGCCAGGGCCGTGAGCGCTCCGCTGGGGCCGGCACCCTGAAGTCGTGCATGGAGCAGGGGCGCCATCGATGCGGCAGGCGGAGGACGGGACGCACAAACTAAAAAGCCGCGACCGAAAGGCCGCGGCGATGGAACGTTGAAAGGGGGCTGATCAGCCGATGCCGAGCAGGCCGTGGGTGAAAGCTTCACCGCCGAGGGCGAATTCGGTGGCCAGCAGGGCGATGAAGCCGAGCATGGCCATGCGGCCGTTCAGTTTTTCAGCGCGCTCGTGGAAACCCCAGCCGCTTTCGACATCCACCACTTCCATGCGGGGTTCGGTGGCGAAGGCATTGAGGCGACCACCGTCTTCGGTGGTGACAGTGGCGCCGCGGATCGGGGAGGGGGCAGTGGCCTGAACCATGGGAGATCTGGCGTTGTGACCGAATTGTAACGCATTATTTCGCTGCGTAACGCACCGTTCATGAAGCGACGGCGGTTTTGGGCCTTGGCGGTGGCGCTGGCCTCCGGTGATGGTCCCCGGTGATGGCTCCCTGCCCAGGCCGGTCGTTCAGCGCAGCCGTTTCAGGCACAGCTCTTCGAAGGCCGGCCGCAGCAGGTAGGGGTACTCCCCCACCCAGAGGTTGAGCTGCGGCAGCCAGGCATCGGAGAGGGCGCCGATGCGCGAGAAGTCCTTGCGCTCGCTCAGCACCAGGCAGCGCACCACCATCCCCCGGCGGATCGGCTTGTGCTTTTTGCTCATTGGGAAGCGCACCTGGCCCAGGTAGCCCTCCTCGTCCTCCAGTTCCAGGCAGAGCCAGGTGCGGCAGTTCTCCACCAGTTCCAGACGGCCCTCGCGGTTGGCCTGCTCCCGCTGCTCCTCCACCACCTCGCGGGTGAAGGCCTCGGCCACCTGGCCTTCAAAGATCGCCGCCGCCGGGTAGCGGCGCAGGGTGGCATTGCGGCGGCCGGCCTCGAGGATCGGCCCCCACAGCACGTAGAGCAGCAGCACCACGCCGACGATCAGCCACACCGAGCCGAACTGACTGTCAAAGGCCAGCCGGCTGGCGAACAGCAGCGACAGCACGCCACCGATCGTGGCGATCAGCAGACGCTGCAGAAGCTTGCGGGGGGTGCCGCTGCAGGCGCTGAACTGGGGGCCGGTGGCCACCGCCGGGATCAGCCGCGGCAGTTCGCCGGGCCGCAGGGGAATGAGCATCGCGAG
>JBEDHF010000115.1:0-3165 GCA_041174245.1 Cyanobacteriota bacterium | reverse complement strand
CCCCTCAGGCGCCAGCCTCCCCCGGCAACCCGGGCGGGATCGTGGTGGCGATGCTCGTCTCGATCCTGGTGCTGATCGCCCTGGTGGGATCGGTGGTGGCCTTGATCCGTCATTCCAGCGAAGACGATTGACAACGCCGGTGCGCCCTTGTGGATGGTGGTCAGCGGCGCTCAGGCAGCGGCTGATCGCACCGGCCCTGGCCCTGGGCCTGCTCAGCGCCTGCGATGGCAGCAACCTGCTCGGCCAGCGCCTGAGTGGCGACTGGTGCCTGCCGACAGGCAGCAGCACTGGTGGGGAGGCCCTGATCCTGCGCCTCTCGGGCAATGGCACCGGCCTGTTGTCGCTGATCCCAGGCACCGAACCGAGTCTTCCCCTCGACTGGCGCGAAGACCGCGACCGCCTGCTGCTCATGCAGCCGGGCAGCCAGCAGATCGCCTACACCGTGCCGATCGTGGCCGATGCCCAGGGGCAGCCCCAGCTGATGCTGCCAGGCCTGGGGTCGCTGCTCAATCTCAACCTGCGCCGTTGTGCCGGCACCGCAGCCACTCCGGGCACGCCTGGCACGCCAAGCGGCACTGCCGATCCAGCCCCTCTCAGCGTTGACTCCAGCAGTGCCGTCACCCTGGCGGTGGTTCTGGGGGCCGGAGTGGGACTGCTGCTGGTGGGGGCCATCGCCGTGGTGGCCATCCAAAGGGGCCGCGACGACGACTGAAGCCTGAATGCACTGCCCTGAGGACCCTGCTCTGAAGACGGTGCCCGAACGTGGTGGCCTGAACACAACCAGCAGGGGCGAATCGATGCCTGCCCGGCTAGTTGCAGCCCCATGAACATCGCCGCGGCTGTCCGTGGGCTGGGTGATGAAGTCTGAGCGCCAGGCCTCCATCCTGCGTAGAGTCGAAAGCCCTACCGGCATGGCGGCGTGACAGCCCCACGGTTTCCTGCGGCGCCTGCTGCACACCAGTGCTCTCCCAACGTTGCACCGCGCTGGCTTGGCCTGCCGAGCAGCCCGGGAAGCACCTTGATCAGAACGCTGACGAAGCGGCTGCTCACCCCCCTGGCCCTGTTGGCCCTGGCCGGTTGTAGCGGCGCACCACTGTCAAGCTGCCTCAGCGGCGGCCCGGTTGCCGGCGCCTCAGGCTTGCCGGCACCGGCACCGGCACCAGCCGTGCAACCCCTGGCCAGCAGCAGCGAGGCCCTGGTGGGCATCGACGGCAGCGGTTCGATGCTCGGCTTCCTCGGCAGCGGCTCCGGTGAATGGTTGAGCATGCTGCAGGCCCTGAAGCTGGCGATCACCGCCCAGAAGCTCAGCCCCCAGCTCTACCGGGTCGGCGGCAGCAACGCCAGTACGCTCACCAGCCTCGAGGCCGCCAGAAACCGCTGCTTCTTCAGCGGTTGCGAAGGCTTCGCGCCGGTGAGCTCCAGCCTCCACACCCTCTGGTCGCTGCCGGTCCAGCGGGGGAAGCTGCCGATCCGGCTGATGCTCAGCGATCTGGAGGTCAACGACAGCGATGTCAATGACCTCGTGGCCGCCGTCCGCGCCGATGTGGGCAAGGGGGCCGTGATCGGGGTGCTGGGGGTGAAGCTGCCCTTCAACGGCACGATCTACGACAGCCACGGCCGCACGATCCACCAGGGCAGAGCCCAGCGTCCGCTTTACCTGCTGGCCAGTGGTGAGGCCGCCAGGGTGCGACAACTGCTCGACGCCGTTCGCGAGAACCTTTCCCTGCGGGGGGTGTCCACCCAGGATCTGCAGATCTCCCTGCTCGGAGGCCCCGGCCAACCGACCTTGCTGGCGCGCTCCAGCCAGGGGGATCCGCCGAGCAGCGTCAACATCGGGGTGCCGGTGGCGGTGGGCGCCACCACCTACGAACCCGGCAGCCATGCCGATGTGCAGCTGCTGAAACTGCTGCCGGGGAACCGAGGCGTACGCCTCAGCTCCGCCGACGTGATGCCGGGCCGCGGCAGCGCCGCCCCTGCAGGACTGGTGAGCCTGAGCCCGCTGGCGGCCACCGACACGATCAGCAGCGGCATCAGCCTGCAGGCGGTCGAGGTCTCCGGCAACACCCTCACCGCCGAGCTGCGGATCGATCCCAGCGTCAGCGCCTCCGCCCTGCGCCTGACGGTGCCGGCCGGTTCCCTGCCCCAGGAGTGGTGGCTGCTCTGGAACCGCAGCAACCCTCAGGCGCCCCAGGCCCGTGAGCAGACCGATGGCCTGCTGCTGGCGATGACCAAGCTGGGCCAGGCCCTCACCCCTGCGAACGCGCCACCGGCGGCGGTGTTCTGCCTGGCCGTCAGTCGGGGCGAAGCAACCAGCGCCCAGGGGCAGGGCGGTGCGGTGGTGGCCGTGGTGGTGGGGCTGCTGGTGCTGGCCCTGCTCGGAGCGCTCGTGGTGCAACAGATCCGCCTGGCCCAGGACGACAGCGAGGAGGGAGAGGACGCATGACCGCCATCGCAGGCCGATGCCGCCATGGCCCCACGTCGCCCAGCAACGCCACAAGCCCCACCTGAACCTCCTTCTCCTGATCGCCTGATCAGCCGTTCTTCTCTCTGATCCCACGCTTCAGCCATGCGCAGCAACGAATGGGTCTCGCTTCTGATCGCCGTGATGATCGGCGTGCTCTGGATCTTCCTGGGCCAGCCCTACATCTTCGAGAAAGCCTTCCCGACGCTGTTGGTGGGGCCGGGCATGGTCCTGCAGGTCTTTCTGCAGAAGGGGAGCAACCCCGGATTCACCGTGTTCTGGGCGGGCTGCGTCAGCGCTCTGCTGGTCTGGTATTTCATCACCTTCACCTCCCGCACCAGCAGCTCCTCGCAGGTGCGGGCGATGCGGGCGATGTGGTGGATTGCCGCTGTGATCCTGGTGCTGTTCGGCTGGCTCTGCCAACTGTTCTTCTTCATCCTCCAGTGGCTGCTGCAGGGCCTGGCGGCCTTCCCGATTCCGATCGCCGGCTGGCTGGTGATGCTGCTGATGATCGTGCTGGATGTGGCGCTGCTGTTCTGGCTGCCCACCCTGCTGGCCTCACCGCGCAGCTACCGGCTGGTGGTGCCCGGCGCCGTGAGCATCAAAGGAGGACGTTGAGATGAATCTGTTCGCCATCGGCGTCGGCGGCACCGGCGCCAAGTGCCTTGAAGCCCTTACCCATCTGCAGGCCTGTGGCTTGTTGC
>JBEDHF010000114.1:0-17086 GCA_041174245.1 Cyanobacteriota bacterium | reverse complement strand
GACAGCTCCAGTGGCACTCCGTTCTGGAAGGCCTCATAGACCGTCACCACGCCGTCTCGGATGGCTTCGAGTTGGTCCGACTCCCAGGGATACGGCAAGAGCAGCTGCTTGCGATGCCCGTCCCCGGCCCGAGCCGTGATGTGAAGCCGGGCCCGTCCCCTGAAATTCGACACCGTCCAGCCACTGCGGCAGCCCCTCTGGCCGAGGGCCCGCAGGACTCCGCCCCGGAGCAGAACATCCCATTCCGGGACCGCTGGCATGTGAGAAGGTATGTGAGAAGGTCCTTCTCACAGCCTGGCACGGGCGAGCAGAAGCCGGCAGAGCCTGTCAGCCCAAAAGCCAGTGTCAGAAAGGCTTTTGGGCCGAGAAAGCAGGCCCTGACTGAAACGCCCCCTGTTGGATTCGAACCAACGACCGGCTGCTTAGAAGGCAGCTGCTCTATCCAGCTGAGCTAAGGGAGCAAGGTGACGCACCGGCGCCAGGGCCGGTGGTCGCAGTCTGATCGATCAGAGGGAGAGGGCGGCAGCGCCACCGAGAACGACAAGCAGCAGCGCCAGGCGCTGGGTCCAACCGGCGGGCAGGCGGCGCAGCAGGGCGTAGCTGCCGGCAGCCGCTGTCGCCGAGCTGGCCAGGGCGCCGAGCCACCAGAGGGCCAGGCCGCCGCCTGTGGGCGCTGCGAGCCCATGCAGCATGGCGTGCACGGCCACGGCCAGAGCGATCAGGCAGCCGGCGGGCACCAGGGGCTGGATCTGCGCCTGAGGGCGCTTCAGGGCCAGCAGGGCCACGGCGGCAATGGCGAGAGCCGCGAGCAGTTCAAGGCCCGGCAGGTGGGAGGCGAGACCCGCTGCGGCAGCGCCGAGCAGGCCACCGGCGAGGGCCCAGCCCAGCAGCAGCGGCGACAGGGCGGCGGCGGCGGCGCCGACGGCGATCAGCAGCAGCAGGTGATCGAGCCCGAGCAGGGGATGCAGCACCCCCGCCAGCAGACCGGCGTGGCTGGCCGCGTCATGGGCCTGGGCCGGCAGGGCGAGACCCAGGCAGGCCACGGCGGAGGCCGCTCCCAGCAGGGCAAGGGCTTGTGGCTGGTTCGGATGGTTCATGGGGATGCCGGTCCGCGCCGGCGGCGATGGAAAGAACGCGGGGAGTGTTCTGACTGCGGCCTGGGAGGCCAGGCCTTCACAGTTGCGGGACAGCGCCGGACTTGCACCGGACTTTCCTCCAGACCTCCAGCGGCCTGAGGCGCTGGAGCCGTGTTGGTTGCATTCTGATCGAGCTCCGTGCCGCGCGCCGCGTCTGTGTCGGCGCAGGCGAAGGCGGCGCTGATGCGCCCTAGAGTGGTCTGCTGCGTTGCTTCCTCCATGGCCACCACCCGGCTCACGGACCCCCAGAAGGAGGAGCTCGTGGCGCGTTTCAGCCAGGGCGAAGCCAGTCTGGCGCTGGCTGAGGCCTATGGCGTCAGTGCCAACACCATCAGCCGCGTCGTGCGGGCGGCCCTGCCGGCGGAGGTCTACGAGAGCCTCAAGCAGCAGCGCGCCCGCGGCACGGCAGCGGTGGCGGCTGCCTCCCCGCCATCACCGGCTGAGGCCGATGGCGCCAGCCGTTCGCGTCGGCGCCGCTCCACCGCCGCCGAGACCGCGGAGCAGCCAGAGCTGCCAGCCGACTCCGCCGTGCGTGTGGAGGCCATCAGCGAGGCACTCCCGGCCATCGCCGCAGCTGCCGCCACCGCTACCTTTGCCGCTGCCGGCAGCCGCCGGCGCCGCTCGTCTGCCTCCAGCCCTGCGGCTGATCAGGCCGGCGCTCAGGCCGCTGCTGCTGAGATCGCGCCTGCAGCGGACGCGGAGCCAAAGCCGTTGGCGATCGATGACGCCGATGATTTCGGTGCCGATTCGCTCGACGTTGAGTTCAGCGGCGACGACACCGATGCAGACGACGACGACACTGACTTCCGTGATGCTGACCAGCCGTTTGTGCCGGTGGCGGTCAGCCTGACGCCGGTGGAGCGGCGCGAGGCTGTGATCTGCCAGCCCCTGGCCAGCGCCGGCTTCCACGGTGGCGCCTACATGCTGGTGGACAAGACGGTGGAGCTGCAGCCGAAACCCCTGCGGGATTTCAGCGAGCTGGGGGCTCTCCCCGACGATGAAGCCGAACGCCAGGCGATCTCGGTGTTCATCAACCCCCGCGAAGCCAAGCGCCAGTGCGGCCGCAGCCAGCGGGTGATCAAGATGCCGGATGCCAGCCTGCTGGAGCGCACGGCCCCCTATCTGCTGGCCCAGGGCATCTCCCGGGTGGTGGTTGAAGGGGCGCTTTACGCCTTGCCGGGCTCCTGAGCCGCCAGCCCAGGCCGAAGCTCGCTGCTCAATCGCGGCGCTGCCCGTCTGGGCCCGGTGAATAGAGGGCGCCGACACTGCCGCCGCTGATCACCCCCAGCACCAGGGCGATCCCCACCAGAAAGCCGCTCGGCAGCGGCGCACTGCGCTGTCCGAAGCCGAGATTGAGGCTGGGACGATCGTCGAGGTTCTGGGCTCCGAGACAGAGCACGGCCAGCAGCAGCACGGCGCCAGCCACAGAACTGAGCAGCAGTTGCAGGCGCAGCACCATTGGCCAGCAGGCAATCGGCGGCCAATCAGGCCTTGGCAGCATTGTGACCGATCAGAGCCGCGCTGCCATCAGCTGCCCTGATGCAGCAGGGCATAGAGGCTGCGCTTCGGCAGGCCGGTGCGTTCGGCCAGGATCCGTGCCGCTTCGCGACTGCCGAGCCCCTGCTCCTCGATCAGGATCCGCAGCTCCTCCTTCAGCTCCTGCTCCTGCCATTGCCGGGGCGCCTGCGGCGGGGCACCCCCGAGCACCAGGGTGCACTCGCCCTGGGCCGGCTTGCGCCGGAAATGCTCCAGGGCCGCCGCCACGCTTGGGCCCACCTGCTCCTCGTGGCGTTTGGTCAGTTCCCGGGCCACCCGCAGCGGTCGATCTCCGAGCAGTTCCAGCAGGTCTTCGAGCAGGGCCACCAGCCGGTGCGGTGCTTCAAACAGCACCACAGTGCGCTCCTCATCGGCTAAGGCCTGCAGGCGCTGACGGCGGGCGGTGGCCTTCGGCGGTAGGAAGCCTTCAAAGCAGAAGCGACCGCTCGGCAGACCGCTGCTCACCAGGGCCGTGGTCACGGCGCTCGGGCCCGGCACGCAGATCACGGTGCGGCCCTCATCCCGGGCGGAGGCCACCAGCTGCTCGCCGGGATCGGAAATTCCAGGCAGACCGGCATCGCTGATCACGGCGATGCTCTCGCCGGCGGCCAGGGCCTGCAGCAGTTCAGGGATGCGGGCGCTCTGGTTGTGCTGGTGAAAGCTGAGCAGCGGCCTGCGGATGCCCAGTTGATGCAGCAGCAGGCCGCTGTGGCGCGTGTCTTCGCAGGCGATCCGGTGCACCCCCTCCAGCACCCGCCGGGCGCGGGGGGAGAGATCACCGAGATTGCCGATCGGGGTGCCCACCAGATAGAGCACGCCGGCCGCGGGTTCCAGCTCCTGCACAATGCTCCCCAGTGGGTGGTCCGCCCGCGTCCTGTCGCGTTGTTTCCATCATGCCGGCCGCCGTTTCCCTGCCCGCGGGCCTTGAACCGGAGGCGCTGCTGGCGGCCCTGCGCCCGCTCTGCTGGGGTGCGGCCGACATCCTGCTGGCCTATGGCCGTGGCGAGCAGCCGCCCCATGGGTTTCCGCGGGCCCTGAGCGTTGATGATGGTGGTGAGGGGCCGGTCAGTGCCGCTGATCTGGCTGTCAACCGTTGGTTGCTCGATGGACTGGCCGCCGCCTTCCCGCAGGCGCCCTGGACCGTGCTCAGTGAGGAAACGGCCAAGGAGCAGCTCACGCCAGGGCAGCCCCTGGAGGCGGAGTGGCTGTGGATCCTCGATCCGCTCGATGGCACCAAGGATTTCCTTCAGGGCACCGGCCAGTACGCCGTGCATCTGGCCCTGGTGCATCAGGGGGCGCCGGTGCTGGGGGTGGTGCTGTTGCCGGAACCCGAGCAGCTCTGGTTCGGGCTGGTGGCCGCCGATCCCGATCAGGCCGGCGAGGCCTGGTGTGAAGATCGCGCCGGCCGGCGCTCGCCGCCCCGGCTCAGCGTCCGTGCCGACCAGGCGGAGCTGGTGCTGGTGGCCAGCCGCAACCATCGCGATCAACGGCTCGAGCAGCTGCTGGAGGCGCTGGCCCTCGGTGACACCAAGGCGATCGGCAGCGTCGGCGGCAAGGTGGCCACGATCCTGCGCGGAGAGGCCGACCTCTACCTCTCCCTCTCCGGCAGCAGCGCTCCCAAGGACTGGGACATGGCCGCCCCGGAAGCGGTGCTCCGCGCCGCCGGTGGTGCCTTCAGCCATGCCGATGGTCGACCGCTGCGTTACAACAGCGGTGATCCCCGTCAGGCGGGCTGCCTGATCGCCAGCCATGGCCGCCTGCATCAGCAGCTTTGTCAGCAGGCAGCAGCGGCCATGGCCGTGATTGATCCCGGTTTCGCGCTCTGAACGCTCCGCCCAGCTCGCCGCTCAATACATCACCCGGGAGCGGTTGCTGTAGAGCAGGCGCTCGGCCACGGTGTCGCCGCTGCGGCGATCCACCTGCCGTTGCCAGATCCTGTTGCAGCGCAGGCGGGTGTCTCCCTGCACTTCGATGTGGTGGTCAGTCTCGAGGATGTGATAGCTCAACGGCGGCAAAGTTTCGGCCCGGATCTCACCGCAGAGATGGGTGTCATCCAGCCAGATCTTCAGTTGCAGCGTCTGCTCGGTGGGATTGCGGAAGCGCAGATCCACGTAGTTGAAGAACAGGCTGGCGCCGCTGCCGAAGGGCAGGACCCTGCCCTCATCGGGGAAGGGATCGAAGCTGTGATGGTGCCGTTCCACCAGCTCCAGGGGGCTGTGCAGCGCCATCCAGTGGATCAGGTTGGCCAGCTGGCAGAGGCCGCCTCCGATGCCCACGCTCACCTGGCCCTGGGAGAGCTGCACCCCCGGCAGAAAGCCGCGGCGGGCAGTGGGCCGGCCGATGCGCTGCCAGAGCGAGAGCGTTTCCCCCGGTCGCAGGCAGAGGCCATCGAGGCCGGGGACGACCAGCCTCAGATTCACCACCTTGTTGTGCTGTAGTTGCGGATCGGTGTCGCCGAGACGGCGCAGCAGCAATGACCGGTGACGGACAACCCGCACCGGCAGTGGTGTTGGCGACTGCTGGTTGGCAAAGCGCACCCCACGCCGAAAGTCCTGCCAGCGGCGCGCCCAGCGCAACTGCCGGATCCGCAGCGGGCGCAGCAGGGTTCGCAGGCGGGCAGGAAACGCAGGCATCAAAAAAGCCCCCTGGTGAGGGGGCCGACAGAGGCTGGGGATCAGGCCGGGGTGGCGGATCCTTCGTCCTGGGCGACACCCCGCAGGGTGAGGTTGATTCGACCGCGGTTGTCGATCTCACGCACGCGCACGGTGACCTGATCGCCCACTTTGACGACGTCCTCGACCTTCTCGACCCGGGCTTCCGAGAGCTGGGAGATGTGAATCATCCCCTCCTTGCCGGGCAGGATTTCCACGAAGGCACCGATCGGGATGATCCGGGTCACGGCACCGGTGAAGGTCTCGCCTTCGCTGACGCGACGGGTCAGGCCTTCGATGATGCGCTGGGCCTCTTCGGCGGCAGCACCGTCGTGACTGGCGATCGTGACGATGCCGCCATCCTCGATGTCGATCTTGGTGTTGGTGCGCTCGGTGATGCCCTTGATCGTGCGGCCGCCGGGGCCGATCACGGTGCCGATCAGTTCCGGATCGATGCGGAAGCTGAGCAGGCGGGGAGCATGGGGGGAGAGACCGTCACGGGGCTTGTCGATCGCCTCGAGCATCTTCTCGAGGATGTGCAGCCGGGCCGGACGGGCCTGCTGGATCGCTTCGGCCACCGAAGGCACTTCCAGGCCGGTGATCTTCATGTCCATCTGCAGGGCGGTGATGCCCTTCTCGGTGCCGGCCACCTTGAAGTCCATGTCACCGAGGAAGTCTTCGATGCCCTGGATATCGGTGAGGATCCGCACCTCGGAGCCTTCCTTGATCAGGCCCATGGCGGCGCCGCTGACCGGGGCCTTCAGGGGCACACCGGCATCCATCAGGGCCAGGGTGCTGCCGCACACCGAACCCATCGAGGTGGAGCCGTTGGAGCTCAGGCATTCCGAGACCACCCGCAGCACATAGGGGAAGCTCTCCTTCGGCGGCAGCACGGGAATGATCGCCCGCTCAGCCAGGGCGCCGTGGCCGATCTCGCGACGGCCCGGCGAGCGCATCGGCCGGGTCTCGCCCACGGAATAGGGCGGGAAGTTGTAGTGATGAAGGTAGGTCTTCTCGTTGGATGGATTGAGGTCATCCATCTCCTGCGCATCGCTGGGGGTGCCCAGGGTGGCGGTGGAGAGCACCTGGGTGAGGCCGCGCTGGAACAGGGCCGAGCCATGCACGCGCTTCGGCAGCACGCCGGCGGCGGCGCTGATCGGACGCACCTCATCGAGGGCGCGGCCATCGACGCGCTTGCCATCCTTGAGGATCTGCTGACGCATCAGCTTCTTGGTCAGGCCCTTGTAGCTGTTGCCCAGGGCCTTGTTGTTGCTGCTGACGGCGATGCGGATCGCATCGTCATCCTTGAGGGCCTGGATCTTCTCGCTCACCTGGGCCTTGATCGCATCGAGCTTGCTGTCGCGCTCGGCCTTGGTCTGGCTGAACTGCTGCAGCACCTCGGCGATGCCGGCACCGCATTCCTTCTCCAGGAACGAAGGCAGCAGCGGATCCTCCGCCTTCTCCTCGGGCAGCACCTGCTCGATGCCCAGCTCCTTGAGCAGGTTGAGCTGAGCCTTGATCAATTCACCCACGGCTTCATAGCCGAAGTCGATCGCTTCGATCACATCGCCTTCGGGGAGCTGGTTCGCTCCGGCTTCCACCATCACCACACCGGCGGGGGTACCGGCCACCACCAGATCGAGATCGGAGCGTTCGATCTCGCGATAGCTGGGGTTGAGCACGAAGTCGTCGCCGAGCAGGCCCACGCGCACGGCGGCCATCGGGCCGTGGAAGGGAATGCGGGCCAGCAGGGTGGCCATCGAGGCGCCGGTGACTGCCAGCACATCGGGCGGAACGCGCTCATCGAGCGACATGCAGGTGGCGACGATCTGAAGGTCGTCGCGCATCCAGCCCGGGAACAGGGGCCGCATCGGCCGATCGATCAGACGGGCGATCAGGGTGGCCCGCTCCGGCGGCCGGCTTTCGCGGCGCATGAAACTGCCGGGAATGCGGCCGGCGGCGTAGAGGCGCTCTTCGTAATCGCAGATCAGCGGCAGGAAATCGATCCCATCGCGGGGGTTGGAGCGGGTGGCGGTGACCAGAACCGAGGTGTCACCACACTCAATCATCACCGAGCCCCCCGCCTGGGGAGCAAACCTGCCGGTGACCAGTCGGATCTCCCGACCATCGAAGGAGATCGACTGCGTTTGTCCTTGCACTGGGCCTTATGTCCTTTTGTTGTCGCAGCCCATCTTCGCACTCGGGCTTGCCCGACTGACGAAGCTTCGGTTTTCCTTCCTCGAGCGGAAGCAACAACAAAGGCGCCCTTTCGGGCGCCAAGTGAACGCGTTCGAATGAACGGCGCTTCAGCGCTGGATCACCAGCTGGACTTGACCACGCCGGGCAGCTCGCCTTTGTGGGCGCGCTCGCGCAGCTGGTTGCGGCACAGGCCGAAATCGCGGTACACGCCACGGGGCTTGCCGGTGGCCCAGCAACGGTTGCGCAGGCGGATCGGGGCACTGTTGCGGGGCAGGGCCTGGATCTTGCGGTGGATCTCCAGGCGCTCCATCGGGTCGGCAGCGGCGTCGAAGGCTGCCATCAGGGCAGCGCGCTTGGCGGCGTAGCGCTCAACAAGCTTCTTGCGCTTGACGTCGCGCGCAATCATCGACTTCTTCGCCATGCGGCCTGAGGGAGAAAGATCCAGATCGAAAGACTTTACCGCGTGACCTGCCTGGGAGGGGCCGCTCAGGCGGCAGCGCTGCCGGCCTCAGCGGCTGCCGCTGTGGAGCAGCTGCTGAATCACGGGCAGCTGGCTGGTGTCCTTGACGATCAGCAGCGCGCTGAGCCCCACCAGAAACACGAAGCCCGACTGCAGGAACACCGTTTCGAAACGCTGGGGCAGGCGCCGGCCGCGCACACCCTCGAGCAGCAGCAGCACCATCTGGCCGCCATCGAGCAGGGGCAGCGGCAGGGCGTTGAGCACCGCCAGGTTGATCGAGATCAGGGCGGTGAACAAAAAGAGGCTGTTGCCCCCCTGGCGGGAGAGCTGGGCCCCCATTTCAACGATCTTCACCGGTCCGGAGACCTGGCCGGCGGTTTCACCGAAGTGGGTGATCAAGGTGGTGAAGCCTTCGATCGTGCGGCCGGTGAGGGCGGTGAAGTCGTGGTTGGCCTCCCGGATCACCTCCAGCGGCGAGGTGGCAGGGCGGAACTGTTCCTGGCCGCTCGGCAACAGCTCAGCGCCGATCCGGCCGATGCCATCGCGGTTGCGGGGTGTGAGGGTGAGGGTCTGGGCCTGGCCGCCGCGGTCGGTTCCCAGAACGAGGCTCTGGCTGGGCGAGGCTTTGATCAGGGTCACCAGGGCCTTGACGGCCACCTGGCCGCCGCCGAGGGTCTCGCCGTTCACCGCCACGATCCGATCGCCCGGGGCTAGGCCCGCCGCCGCCGCCGCCTGGCCGGGGCTGACGGCTGAAATGATCACGCCCGGGGTGGTGCTGAAGCCGGAGGGCAGGCCGAGGATCGCGCCCTGGGCCACCAGCACGCACCAAGCCAGCAGCAGGTTGGCGAGCACGCCGGCGGCGATCACCAGGGCTCGCTGCGGCAGGGGGCGGTTGCTGAGCAGGTCCGGGTCGTCCTTGGGGATCGTGCTCTCCTCGTCGTCATCGGGGAAAGCGACGAAGCCGCCGAGCGGAATCGCCCGCAGGGCGTAGGTGACGCCGCGGCGGTGCCGTTCGATCAGCGCCGGTCCGAAGCCCACCGAGAAGCCGCTGACCCGGATTCCCTGCAGGGTGGCCGCGAAGAAGTGGCCGGCTTCATGCACCACCACCAGGCCGGCCAGGATCAACAGGGCCTTGATCACATCCATCAATCCGTCGCCCGAGCCATCGATCGACCCATTGTGGAGGGCTGGCCCTCAGGACGGCGTGGCTGTGAGCGCCGGGGCGCCGAAGTAGGGAACGAGCGCACTGGGCAGCCGCACCGAGCCATCGGCCTGCTGGCCGGTTTCCAGCAGGGCCGCCATCGTCCGACCCACCGCCAGACCACTGCCGTTGAGGGTGTGCACCAATTGCGTTCCCTTGGCCTCCTTGAGCCGGATCGAGGAGCGCCGGGCCTGGAAGTCGCCGCAGACACTGCAGCTGGAGATCTCCCGGTAGGAGCCGGCGCCGGGCAGCCAGACCTCCAGGTCGTAGGTGCGGGCGGCGGAGAAGCCGAGATCCCCGGTGCAGAGTTCAATGCGGCGGTAGGGCAGCTCCAGGGCCTCCAGGATCGCCTCGGCATCGGCGGTGATCTGCTCGTGGGCCTCGCTGGAGGCCTCGGGATGGCAGAACCAATAGAGCTCCACCTTGTTGAACTGATGCAGGCGGATCAGGCCGCGGGTGTCGCGGCCGTAGCTGCCCGCTTCCCGGCGGAAGCAGGGGGTGTAGGCCACATAGCGCAGGGGCAGCTGGTCGGCCGGGATCACCTCATCGCGGTGCAGCGAGGTCACCGGCACCTCGGCGGTGGGGGTCAGCCAGAGGTCATCGCCTTCGCAGCGGAAGCTCTCCTCGGCGAATTTGGGCAGCTGGCCCGATCCGGTCAGGCTGGCGGTGTTCACCAGGATCGGCGGCATCACCTCCCGGTAGCCGCGGCTGCCGTGCCGGTCGAGCATGAAATTGATCAGGGCCCGCTCCAGCCGCGCTCCCTGGCCGGTGAGGGTGACAAACCGGCTCTGGGCGATCCGCACCGATCGCTCGGTTTCAAACAGGCCGAGGCGCTCGGCGATCTGCCAGTGCTCCTCCAGGGGGTCCTCGGCACTGCTCAGCCGCGGCGTGCCCCAGCGCTTGATCTCGATGTTGTCGGCTTCGCTGCGGCCGTCCGGGGTTTCGGCGGCGGGCAGGTTGGGCAGGCCGAGCAGCTCACTGCGAAGCCGGGCCTGGAGGCTCTTGCCTTCCTCTTCGAGCACGGCCACCTGTTGCTTGATCGCGTTGCCGCGATCCCTTAGCGCCTGCACCTCGGGGCCGGCCGGCGCGGCGCCGCCTTTGATCAGCTGGCCTACCTCCTTGCCGATGCGGTTGCCCTCGGCCTGGAGGGTGCTGCGTTGCTCTTCAAGATCCCGCTCCTGGCGGGCGATCAGCTGCAGCCCCGTCAGGTCGAGCTCCATGCCACGACGCCCCAGCTGGGCGGTGATCCGCTCGGGGTGATCGCGCAGCAGGCGCTGGTCCAGCACGGCAACAAGGCAGCTGGCGGCAGCCTACGGGGCGAAGCGCAGAGGGCTCAGAGCACCTGCACCACTTCGTTCACTTCCGGGATCGCTTCCCGCAGCTTGCGCTCGATCCCCATCTTCAGGGTCATGGTGCTGCTGGGGCAGGAGCCGCAGGCGCCCTGGAGCCGCACCTTCACGATCGGGCCGTCGATCTCCACCACTTCAACGTTGCCGCCATCGGCCATCAGATAAGGACGCAGCTCATCGAGCACCCGCTCGACGTTCTCGAGGGTGAGGGCGCGGGGATCGTGCTCGGCACCGGACTCAGGGGCGCTGAGCTCGGGGCTGCTCAGGTCAGGGGTGGTGGTTTCAGGGCTCATGGGCGCGCACCGGAACAGTCAGTGCCTTGGAGCTTAGGAAGCCGCGCCCAGGCCATGGTGCCGGTGCGCTGGCCGGCAGGGCCGGATCCCTAGGATTGAGCGATTGCAAGCCGCCGCCCCGGGGCGGGAACCCGCCAGCCCATGACCGACGTTCCCGTTCAGCGGATTCGCAACTTCTGCATCATTGCCCACATCGACCACGGCAAATCGACCCTGGCCGATCGTCTGCTGCAGGAAACGGGAACCGTGGCGGCCCGGGACATGCAGGAGCAGTTCCTGGACAACATGGATCTGGAGCGGGAGCGGGGGATCACGATCAAGCTCCAGGCCGCCCGGATGGAATACAAGGCGGCGGATGGTGAGACCTACATCCTCAACCTGATCGATACCCCCGGCCACGTCGACTTCTCCTACGAGGTGAGCCGCTCGCTGCAGGCCTGTGAGGGGGCCCTGCTGGTGGTGGATGCCAGCCAGGGTGTGGAGGCCCAGACCCTCGCCAACGTCTACCTGGCTCTCGCCAACGACCTGGAGATCATTCCCGTTCTCAACAAGATCGATCTGCCCGGTGCCGATCCGGAGCGGATCAGCGAAGAGATCGAAGCGATCATCGGCCTGGACACCTCGAACGCGATCGCCTGTTCCGCCAAGACCGGCCTGGGGGTGCCCGAGATCCTGCAGGCCGTGGTCGATCGGGTGCCGCCGCCGGCCGATCAGGTGGAGGAGCCGCTCAAGGCCCTGATCTTTGATTCCTATTACGACCCCTACCGGGGGGTGATCGTTTATTTCCGGGTGATCAGCGGCTCGATCCGGCGCAAGGACAAGGTGCTGCTGATGGCCTCGAAGAAGACCTACGAGCTCGATGAGGTGGGGGTGATGGCCCCGGACCAGCGCCAGGTGGACTCCCTCCATGCCGGCGAGGTCGGGTATCTCTCGGCCTCGATCAAGGCCGTGGCAGATGCCCGCGTCGGCGACACGATCACCCTGGTTTCCAATCCGGCGGCGGAGCCTCTGCCCGGGTACACCGAGGCCAAGCCGATGGTGTTCTGCGGCCTGTTCCCCACCGATGCCGATCAATACCCGGATCTGCGCGAGGCCCTCGACAAGCTGCAGCTGTCGGATGCGGCTCTGCAGTACGAGCCGGAGACCAGCAGTGCCATGGGCTTCGGTTTCCGTTGCGGCTTCCTGGGGCTGCTGCACATGGAGATCGTGCAGGAACGCCTGGAGCGTGAATACGACCTCGACCTGATCGTCACCGCACCCTCGGTGATCTATCGGGTGAACATGCTCGATGGCAGCACGATGATGGTGGACAATCCGGCCACCCTGCCGGATCCGCAGAAGCGCGAATCGATCGAGGAGCCCTACGTGAAGCTCGAGATCTACACGCCGAACACCTACAACGGCACCCTGATGGAGCTCTGTCAGGAGCGGCGCGGTGAGTTCATTGACATGAAGTACATCACCACCGATCGCGTCACCCTCCACTACGAGATGCCCCTGGCCGAAGTGGTAACCGATTTCTTCGATCAGATGAAGAGCCGCACCAAGGGTTACGCCTCGATGGAATACACCTTGATCGGCTACCGCAAGAATGAGCTGGTGCGCCTTGATGTGCTGATCAATGGCGAAAAAGCCGATCCGCTCACCACCATCGTCCATCGCGACAAGGCCTACAACGTTGGCAAAGGCCTGGTGGAGAAGCTCAAGGAGTTGATTCCGCGCCAGCAGTTCAAGATTCCGATTCAGGCCTCCATCGGCAGCCGCGTCATCGCCAGCGAAAGCATCAGCGCGATGCGCAAGGACGTGCTCGCCAAGTGCTACGGCGGTGACATCTCCCGTAAGAAGAAATTGCTCCAGAAGCAGGCCAAGGGCAAGAAGCGGATGAAGGCGATGGGCAAGGTTGAGGTGCCGCAGGAGGCCTTCATGGCCGTGCTCAAGCTCAACCAGTAGCGGCTGGGGCCCATGTCTGGGCCGGCGCCGCTGACCGTGGTCTAAATCCCGTGCCGGCCTGCCCGCAAGCCGGTGCCTGTGGTGCCGGCCTTGGCCCGTGACAGCCCGACTCAGGTCCGTACGCCGTCGCGGGGGCCGGACCCGGTCTGTCTGTGAGCGGGGAATCCTGGCCTCAGGCATTCGCTTGGGGGCGTGATCGCCGTGAACCAGCAGGGGCATCGTCAGGGTTGGGGTCCAAGCCAGGGCCTTGTGGGAGTGCAAGCGTTCAGTCTTTGCCGCGACCGTCGGCGCCGCTGCCGGCCAGGGCTGTCGCTGGTCGCCCCATCTCTGCATACGGCTGCTCGGGGATGGGCGGCAGGGAGAACGGCGGCTCGATTGTCCGTGCCCGGGTTCGTGGGCGCTGGTTTTCGCGCCTCAGAGCAGGGGTATCTGCTGCCCTTGGCCTGTGGTGGCTCGCTGCTGTTGCTGCTCAGCTGCCTGTCGCTGCAGAGCCTGATCTGGGGCCGTCAGCTCGATGGACGCGGCGCCTGGCAGCAGCGTCAGGCCGATGACCGTTTCGGCGCCGCGGCCCAGAGCCTGGCGCTGGCTCTGAACACCAGCCACCACTGCCTGTTGGCGCTGCCCTCCTCCGACTGGCCCCGCGGCGAGGCCATGCCGGCTGGGTGTGCAGCACCGATTGATCCCGCACCGCTCTGGCTGCTGCCCCAGCCGGGAGGCGACGTGCGCCTGGTGAGCTGGACGCCGCCGCCGCAGGGATCGACGTTCGCGACGACCGTTGCCGTGGGTGCGCTCACCCTGGCGGCGGCGCCAACGTCTGGATCTGTGGCGCTCCAGCGTCGCTTCCGGTTGCTGCTGGCGGGGGAGCCGCCGCGGGTGAGCGGTGTGCAGGAGCTGGATCGATGAGCCTCACCGAAGTGATCGTGGCCAGCCTGGTTTGGAGCTTGACGGCGGTGGGGGTGTTGCAGCTCTGGGTGGCCAGTGGCCGCGCCCATGCGGAGGCCCAGAGCGATCAACAGGCGCTGCAGGCGATTGATGCCGATCTGCTGCGCCTCGGTGCCAGGCTGCAGGCGCAGCGCGCTGCGCAGCAGCCACCGAGCAGCGATTGCGGCGCTGCCACAGCTGCGCTGGCCCAGGCCTTGGCCGGTCAGCCCCTGGCGTCGCTGCCCGGTCTGAGCCGGCAGCTCGACCTGGCGCCCACCAGTCTTTGGGTGATCTATCGCTTCAGCCAGGGCGAGCGTCTTCAGGAGCGGCGGCGCTGGCTGGTGCCGGAGGCACTCGGGCTCTGCCAGTCGCCGGCCGCCGGCCTGCAGGCCTCCGCGCCGTCCCCCGCCTCCCCTGACAGTCCCTGATGGCCAACCTCGGCCAAGTGAGTGCCTGGCGTCGCAGGCGGCCGTTGACGCAGGCCGGACTTTCCTTGCTGGAGCTGCTGATCGGGTTGGCGATCACGTTGCTGCTGGCGATCCTCGCCCTTCAGAGCAACTCCGAGCCGATGGCCCGCCAGGCCGTGGAGGGCGCGGCGCGGCGTCTGGCTCAGGGGGTGCAGCTCGGGCGCAGTGAATCCAGGCGTCTGGGTGTCCCCTGCGCGCTTGCCCTTGGTGCTGACGGCTGGGTGGCGCCTTCCGATCCGCAGTTGCCGGCTTGTGGCCGGGCGGTGGGGGGCCTGCGCGAACCCCTGGGCCGGGAGGTGCAGCTGCTGCACAACCTTCCAGATCTGGTGCGGTTCAGCAGCCGAGGCCTGGTGATCGATGGCGGCACGGTCGTGATCAGCGCCGAGGGCACCTCCCTGCGTCGCTGCCTGGTGATGGCGCTGCCCCTGGGGCTGGTGCGGCTTGGGCGCTATGGCGGTGATCTCGATCAACCCGTGGACAGTGCCGCCTGCCGGCCCGATCCCTCGCTCTGAGGCGTTCTCTCACCTTCCCTCGGCGTCCCCCTGGGCCGCCCGACGGTCTTGCGCTCGGCGGCGTTGTTCTCGGTTGTTGTCAACGCTCCAAGCCCAAGCCCAATCCCAAGCCCATGCCCATGTCCATGCCCTGTCCGTCTCTCCCACGCCGCGAGCGTGACCTGCACCTGCGCTTCTTGCCGCCCTGGTGTTGTTCGCGGCGACGCCGTTGGCGCACCGCGGCGAATGAGGCGGCGGGGTTTTCGCTGCTGGATGCCCTGCTGGCCGCCTGCCTCGGTTCGGTGCTGGCGATGGGGGTGTTACAGGGACTGCTGGCTGATCTGCGCATCAGCCAGCGGCTGAGCCGCCAGATTCACGAGCGCCAGAACCAGATCCGCCTCTTTGATCTGCTGCGCAGTGATCTCAGCCTGGCCACGGCTGTCAGTGCCCAGCCGCAGCTGGAGCGCGCCGCCTGCTCGCTCGCCGGTCGGCAGCCCGTGCTGCACCTGAGCACCGCTGGTGCGCCGATCACTTACAGCGTCGGGGCGCCGCCCAGCGGACTCTGGCGGGGCCAGGTGTTGATGCGTTGCGGGCCGGCCTATGGCCTCGAGGGCAGTGTCGCCAGCGAGGCGACGGCCGTCAGTCGGGTGGTGCTCGATGGCCTGCGGGCGCCCCGGGCCAGCTCAGCGGGGTGCCCGAAGCTGCTGATCGCCGGCGAGGTGGCCGAGGAAGTGAACCAATCCGGTCGCACCGGTCTGGTGGTCTGCCTGCTGGCTGGGGAGCGGCTGCTGGCGGTGCGCGTGGAGCAGGCCTTTCCGCAGGCGGGCGAGAGTGCGGCGGCGACGCTCCATCAAGAGCAGTTGCTGGCGATCGGTTTCTGAGGGCGGACCGCCGCGATGGACCAGCGAGCGGAGACGCTGGCGGGGGTCAGAGTTTCAGATAGGTGCCGTAATTGCTGATGCTCAGGCTGCGCAACCAACTGGATTCCAGGTCGATGGAGATGCTGTGGATGGAAAGTTTTTTGGCCCGGCCGGCATTCTGGTTGCTCAGCGTGTTGATGCAACTCCTTTCATTGGTGCTGTTCCATGTTGATCCCAGGCAGTCCGCATCCGGTACGCCGTCAACAACCACGTAGACGTTGTCGACGTTGGGGTTTCCCATCGAGGCAGTTAGGGCTTCAAAGGGATTGCTGTCCCCTCCCCAGCTGCTAGAAGCGCCATCGCTGAGGCTGTTGATGAAGGCGATCGCCTCGGCGCGGTTGTTGCCAGCGCCGATCGGGACCCAGGTCTTGCTTGGGGGCCAGCTGCGGTCATTGCTGCCTGCTTTGCTGCGCACCACGATCTGGATCTGAGTGCTGTCTGGAATGTTCAGGACAACCTGTTTCATCTGTTGCTGCATCCATTGCATCCGGGTTCTGGGGCAGGGACTTGCCTTGTTGTTGGCGCAGTTGATCATGGTGAACGAGCCATCCAAGATGAAGGTCAGGATGCTGCCCCGTACGGGCAGGCCGAAGAAGCTGCAGCCGCTGCAGTTGCCACTGCTACTGCTGCTGGTGCTGCTGGGTGTGGCGGCGTTGGATTGCACCCGGGCGCTCAGATCCAACGGGGCCTGCAGGGAGACTCCGGTGGGATCGCTGCTGGTGAAGCTGGATGCCACCGCGTCATCGCTGCCGCTCGGATCGATCAGCTCCAGTTGGAAGCGCTTGCTGTCGGTGCGGAAGCGAAAGGCCGGCTGGCGCGCCGTGCGCACCGGGCTGGTGTCGTCGCTGCTGAGGGTATGGCTCAGGCCGGCGAGCACTCTGGGCAGGTCGGTGGCGTTGCCCTCGGCATCGAGGCTGGGGGCGGCGCAGCGGCTGCGACCATCGCCGCAGGGCATCGGTGCGATTCCCTCCAGCACCGTGCTCAGCACCGCACTGCTGCTGCTGTTGCTGCCTCCGATCGCTGGCCCGCAGCGGCGCAGGGCATAGCTGGTGCCGTTGCTGCCGATGCTGAGCCCATAGATCGTGGGCACGGTGCTGCTGCTGGCGCTGATGCCGAACATCGCCTGGAAGGGCTGGCTGCCGGCCATGCTCTGGCAGGTCGTCATCGCGGCGGCGTATTTGCTGCTGTCGAGGTTGGAAGGATCGGTGCTGGATCCTTGGCGGAACAACAGCTGATCGCCGCGCATGATCTCCGAACGCAGCAGGGTCAGGCCGGTGGCGTTGCTGTCGCGGCCTGCGAGCAGGGCTGTCGATCCCCGGATCGAGCGCAGCTGGCTCTGCAGGGCCAGGGCGGCGCTGCCGATCACCAGGCCTGAGATGGCGGTAGCCACCAGCACTTCACTGAGGCTGTAGCCCGCCTGGGTACGGCCGGGGCCTGAGGGGCGGGGGTGCGGGCGGGCCATCAGCGATGACGTTGGCAGGCGCCACCGATCCAGGTGCCCCGCGTCATCGC
>JBEDHF010000113.1:0-3892 GCA_041174245.1 Cyanobacteriota bacterium | reverse complement strand
GCCGTCGTGCCGCTTCCTTTTCCCCTGCTGGCCCAGCTGGTGGCGCCGCCCTTGCAGCAGGGTCCGGCCCGGCTCCCTGAACAGGCCCCGCTCCAGCAGCCCCCCAGCCGCCGCCGCGATCAGACGCCGGTGCTCACGGCACCGGTCCAGGAGACGGCCCCCGCATCCGGTACGCCCGGCACGATTACGCCACCAGCCAGCGGCCCCGGATCCATCCCAGCCGTGCAGGGTTCCACCCCCTACAGCGCCGCGGTGTTGCAGCAGATCCTGAGCGGCTGCGCCAAGGGAGCCGCCCCCGGCAGCCGCGAGGCGCTCAAGGCCTGCGCCGCCGCCCTCACGGCCCGGCTCACCGCCGACGGCTACATCAACAGCCGGGTGTACATCAGCCCCACCCCCCAGGGCGAAGGCCTGGAGGTGGTGGAGGGCCGGATCGCCGAACTGCGGATCAGCAGCCCCGACACCCGGCTCACGGCCACGGTGCGACGCAAGCTCAAGCCCCTGCTCGGCAGTGTGCTGCACCTGCCCAGCCTGCAACGTCAATTGCTGCTGCTCAAGGACCTTCCTGGCGTCGGCCAGGTGCGCGGCAACCTGGGCAAGCTCGGCAGCGATCCCACCCAGGCGGTGCTGCTGCTCACCCTGGAGCCGGAACGGCCCCGTTGGCAGGGTCTGCTGGAAGTGCGCAACGACGGTGACGGCGGCACTGGCCAATGGCGCTCGGTGGGCACCCTGCTGAAGCAGGACCTGCTGCTCCCTGGCGACACCTTCCTGCTCTACGGAGAACTGGATGGCACCTCCACGCCGGCGCTCGGCTCCTCGATCGCCTCGCTCAGTTACACCCTGCCCCTGAGCACCAGCCTCAGCTTCACCAATTCCTTCGGCATCAGCCGCCGGCAGCTGGTGGAAGCGCCCGGCACAACCAGCACCTACTCCTACCGCCAGCTCCAGAACCTGGCCCAGCTGGAGTGGACCTTCAAGGACACCCTCACCGATCGCTGGTCGGCCTTCTTCGGCTTCAGCGCCAACCGCAATGACGGCTTGAACGGCACCCCTGTCTGGGGCGGCGGTACCGACGGCTGGCTGAGCACCGGCTACCTGCGCGCCGGCATCAGTGTGCTGGCCCTGCGCCCCCGCGGCACGATCGCCGGCAGCCTCTACGCGCTGCAGGGCCTGCGGGCGATGAGCCCGGCCAACGACCTCTCGGAGCTGGCCTTCTTCGGCGTCAATCCGGGCGACGCCCGGGCCGTGGCCGGCCAGTTGGGCCTGAGCTTGGGCCTGAGCCCGAAACTGCAGCTGAACCTTCGCGTGGCCGGCCAGCTGGCCTTCGCGCCCCTCACCCCCGACATGACCTTTTCGGTGGGCAGCAACAACGGTCTGCGCGGCCTGCCGGGGTCCCTGATCAGCGGCGACAGCGGCCTGCTCGGCTCAGCCGAACTGAACTGGACCCTCTGGCAGCGCAACCAGCAGGCCCTGCAGCTGGTGCCCTTCATCGGCGCCGGCATGGTGCGCTATAGCCGCAATGGCGCAACGGTTGAGAATGGCGCGGGCTCCGGCGGCCTGCTGGCGCGCTGGATCGGCGGCAAGCACTGGCTGCTGGAGCTGGGCCTGGTGGAGCAGTTCAGTGTCGAGAACGACACCGGCTATTGGAACAACTGGCTGCTCGATCGCGGTCTTTACACCAAACTTCAGTACAGGTTCTGAGCCCTGTGCCGATGTCCCGGCGACGCCGTCTTGCCTCCTGGCTCGAGCATCTGATCCCCTATGCGATCGGGGCCTTGCTGCTGGTGGCGATTCAGCGCACCGGCCTGCGGGAATCGATCAATCTGCTGCTCTACGACCTGATCACCGAGCTCCGGCCGGCCCCGGCGGATCCCTCACGGCCGATCACCCTGATCGGCATCACGGAAGCGGATGTGGGGGCGCTTGGTTGGCCGCTGGATGATGCCCTGCTCTGCCGGGCGATCGACCGCCTCGAAACAGGCGGTGTCGCCGCCATCGGCCTCGATCTCTACCGCGACCGGGGCGTCGGTCCGCAGCAGGCCTGCCTGCGTCAGCGCGCCAGTCACCCCGACTCGCATCTGGTCTCGATCTTCAACGTGGCCGCCGCGATCGGGCCGATTCCCGGCACGCCCGTGCAACGCCAGGCCTTCAATGATCTGGTGCTCGACCCCGATTCGGTCGTGCGTCGCGACCTGGTGCATGTGGCCGGCCAGGATGCCGCCACCGTCAGCCTGCCATTACGGCTGCAGGAGCTGGCCAGCGGCAGCACCGACCTGCGCCAGGCGATTGAACGCGGCCGCCTCAACGGCCCCTGGCTGGAATCGACCCGCTGGGCCGGCAGTGCCGGCGGCTACGCCGACCTCGATGCCGCCGGCTTTCAGCAGATGCTGCCGTTTCGCTCGCCCGGCAGCTTCCCCAGCTACAGCTTTCGCCAGCTGCTCCAGGGCGCCGTACCGGCCCAGGCCATCCGAGGCCGGATCGTGCTGATCGGCAGCACCGCCCCCTCGCTGCGGGATCTGTTCACCGTGCCCCACAGCCGCTTCCGCTCCGGCGCCGCGGCGATGCAGATGAGCGGTATGGAAATCCACGCCCAGCGGATCCTGGCCCTGCGCGATCTGGAGCGCCTGGGCCGACCGGCGATCGTGGCCGCCGACCCGCTCTGGCAGGAGTGGCTGGTGCTGCTGATGGTGCTGCTGGGGGTGGTGCTGGCCGAGGCGATCCCACAGCTCCGCCGCAGCGTGCTGGTGGTGGGCCTGATCGAGCTCGGGCTGATCGCCGCCCTGGTGGTGCTGCTCTGGAACGGGATCTGGCTCGGGGCGATCATGCCGGTGGCGGGCCTCGGGCTGATGGCGGCCGCCGGCTGGCTGCGCCGCAGCGCCGTCAACCAGCGCCAGCGCCAGGACTTTCAACGCCTGCTGGGCCAGACCACCTCGCCTGCGGTCGCCAACCAGCTCTGGGAGCAGCGTGAAAGCCTGCTCAGCGACGGCCGCTTCGAAGGCCGGCAGCTGCCGGTGACGGTGCTCTTCTCCGACACCTGCAACTTCACCACGGTGTCGGAGCAGCTGCAGCCAGCCCAGGTGCTCGACTGGCTGAACCGGGGCATGGCGATCTTCGTGCCGGCGATCTGCGACCGCGGCGGCATGGTCAACAAGTTCACCGGCGACGGCCTCCTGGCCGTGTTCGGAGCACCGGTGAGCGCCGGCCCGCAGCAGGATGCTGAAGCCGCCGTGGCCGCCGCCCGCGCCATTCAGGAGGGGCTGGTGGCGCTCAATGAGCAGTTACGCGCCGATGGCCAACCGGAGATGAAACTACGGATCGGCCTGCACAGCGGCGATGTGCTGGCCGGCTCGATGGGCAGCAGCGAGCGCCTGGAATACGCCGTGATCGGCGACACGGTGAACTGCGCCTCACGGCTGGAAAGCATCGACAAGCACCGCCAGGACAACCTCTGCCGCGTGCTGGCCTCCAGCACCACCAGGGAGCTGCTACAGGAAGACGGCGATGCAGCGGCGCCCCTGACCTGGCAGGCCTGGGGCGCCTTGCACGTCAAGGGACGCAAGGAACCGCTGGAGATCTGGGAGCTCAGAGACAGCGCACCGGCAGCTGCTCCGGCCAACCCGAACCCAGGGAATCCGCCAGGTTAAAGGCGGCGGCGATCTCAGCCAGCGGCAGGCTCCTGCCGCAGGCCTTGTGCAGCTTCTGCAGAGCGGCCTGAATCGGTTGATCGGCCGCCTCGGGCTGGGGCAACAACAGGCTCACCGCCGGCGGCGAGGCGCTCTGCACGAAATCAAGCTCCCCGGCAGCGGCGCCCTCCGGGCAGCGGTAGGTGCTCTCCCAGCTGGTGGGCGCCTTGATCGCCGGGGCGCTGATCAGCACCAGGCTGGCCGCCGAGGGC
>JBEDHF010000112.1:0-6522 GCA_041174245.1 Cyanobacteriota bacterium | reverse complement strand
CATGGAGATCCGCCGCCGTCCGCCCAACCCACCGGTGAAGGTGGCCTATCTGGAATATGCCGTTCCCCATCCAGAGGCAGAGCCGCGGCACATCCTCGAAAAGATCGTCTGGGCCAAGGATCGGGAAGTGGCGGCCTCAAAGGAGCGCGTCAGCCTCGACCAGCTCAAGCGCCAGGTGGCGGACCTACCGCCCTGTCGCGACTTTCTGGCGGCGCTGAAGGCCAGCTGCCGCAAACCGGCGGTGATCGCGGAAGTGAAGAAGGCGAGCCCCAGCAAGGGCGTGATCCGTGAAGACTTCGACCCGGTGGCGATCGCCAGGGGCTATCAGGCCGGTGGAGCCAGCTGCCTCTCGGTGCTGACCGACAAGGAGTTCTTCCAGGGCGGCTTTGATGTGCTGGTGTCGGTGCGGGAGGCCGTGGATCTGCCGCTGCTCTGCAAGGACTTCATCCTCTCGCCCTATCAGCTCTATCAGGCCAGGGCCGCCGGCGCCGATGCCGCCCTGCTGATTGCCGCGATTCTCACCGATCAGGACCTCACCTACCTGCTCAAGGCCGCGCGCAGCCTCGGTCTGGCGGTGCTGGTCGAGGTGCACGACGAGGCCGAACTGGAGCGGGTGCTGAGGCTCGAGGGTGTGTCCTTGATCGGCATCAACAACCGCGATCTGGCGAGCTTTGAGACCGATCTGGCCACCACCGAGCGCCTGGGTGCGCGTTATGGCGAGCAGATCCGCGCCAAGGGGGCCCTGCTGGTGAGCGAATCGGGGCTGTTCAACCGCGACGATCTCGATCGGGTGCAGAACGCCGGTGCCGATGCGGTGCTGGTGGGCGAATCGCTGATGCGCCAGGACGATGTGACCGCAGCCCTGGAGAGCCTGATCGGAGCCTGAAGCCGTTCCCGTTCGGCCCTTGCTGCCCCTGGAGCGATCCCCTGGGGCAACAAGCCGCCCCAGCCGCGATCCTTGCAGGGCAGCTTGCCCAGCGGGCAAGGGCAGTGCTGCTCAACGTTTCTGACGTCTACCTGCCTCACTTGGCGCCGTGGTGCCGAGGTCCTGCCGTGGTGACAGGAACCAAGGGTGCCGGCAGCGATGGATCCACCCAGCGCCGCTGGACCCATCGGACGAACGCGGCCTGGCTGGGCCTCGCCCTGATCAGCAGGCCGCGGAAGCCGCCACACAAAAAAGCCCGACCGCAAGGGCCGGGCAGGGAAACGCTCTGGACGATCGCGGCGAGGCGAGCTCGCCTGGCGATCAGACCTTGCGGGAGTAGAACTCGACCACCAGCAGTTCGTTGATTTCCAGAGCCACCCACTCGCGCTCGCAACGACCGATCACCTTGGCGATCAGCTTGTTCTTGTCGAGTTCGAGGTGGGGAGGAATGTTGGCCAGACCCGGGAAGGCGAGGTTGCCTTCAGCCAGCTGCTTGCTGCACTTGCGCTCGCGGATGGCGATCACATCGCCGGGCTTGCACTGGAAGCTGGGGATGTCGACGACGCGGCCGTTGACGGTGACGTGGCCGTGGTTGACCAGCTGACGGGCACCGGGGACGGTGGGGCCGAAGCCGAGACGGAAACAGACGTTGTCGAGCCTGTTTTCCAGAAGCTTGAGCAGGTTGGTTCCCGTGGAACCCTCCTGGGCACGGGCTTTCTTCACGTAGCGAACCAGCTGACGTTCGGAAATTCCGTAGTTGAAGCGCAGTTTCTGCTTCTCTTCGAGACGGATGGCGTATTCGGAGCGCTTGCGACGGGCTTGGCCGTGCTGACCGGGGGGATAAGCCCGCTTGGCGGACTTACGGGTGAGACCGGGAAGGTCCCCCAAGCGCCGCGTGATCCTCAGACGAGGGCCGCGGTAACGAGACATGCTGTTCTGATGGGAGGTTGGACCTCGGCGGATCCGGCAACTGCCGTATCGATGCCGATTGGCCATCTTACGGGCTGGTGGTCCTGGGCTTTGAGCGTCCGGGGAGTGGCTCCCGCAACCAACGGCTCCTCTGAGCTTGGATGGGGACATGGCCAGCACGCCTCCCACGCCCCCGGTGCAAACGTCCCCAGCAGACACGCCCCCGGCGCCCACGCACGCAGCAGCCGCGTCCGCAGACGGCGATCCGATCCAGGCTGCGGCCACGGGCGAGACCAGCCACCCCTGGGTTCGTCGCCTGAACGGCCTGATTGCCGCCGTGCTGCTCGCCCTGATCCAGCTCTATCGCCAGGGGATCTCCCCTTTGATCGGCCCCCGCTGTCGCTTCATCCCCACCTGCAGCGCCTACGGCCTGGAGGCGATCCAACGGCACGGTCCCTGGCGCGGTGGCTGGCTGACGCTGCGGCGACTGCTGCGTTGCCACCCCTTCACCCCCTGCGGCTGCGATCCGGTTCCCGATTGAGCCGCTCTCCTGAACGTTGCCCCTGATGACGAGCCCGCGCTACCGACTGTTCAGCCGCCAGGGCTGCTGCCTGTGTGAAGGGCTGACCGAACGGCTGGCGGCCCTGGTGCCGGCACCGCTGGTTGAGGTGGTGGATGTGGATCTCGACCCCGAACTCCAGGCCCGCTACGGCCTGGAGGTGCCCGTGCTGGCGATCGCAATCGATGGCGGCTGGCGGGAACTGCCGCGGGTCTCGCCGCGGCTGGGCGACGCAGCGCTACAGCAGTGGTTGTTGCGGCAGAGTTCCGGGGCGGAATCCGCCTAGAACAGTGCCGCATCCGTTCGCTCCGCTGCCATGACCGTGCGGCTTCACTCCCTGCTTCGCCAGGTCGGGCTCGAGCCAGGAGCCGCCCTTGAGGATGCCGAGGTGGCCAGCATCAGCTGCGATTCCCGTCGCATCGGCCCCGGCACCCTGTTCGTTGGCCTGCCCGGCAGCCGTAACGATGGTGGCAGCTTCTGGCGGCAGGCTCTGGCCGAAGGCGCCGTGGCGGCCGTGATCGGCGACCAGGCCTGGGCCCTCGACCCGCCGGGCCCCAGGGACGCGGTGCTGAAGGTGAGCGACGCCCCGGCCCGCTGGGCTGGTCGACTGGCCGCCGCTTTCTGGTCGGAGCCAAGCCTGCGTCTGCCCCTGATTGGAGTCACCGGCACCAACGGCAAAACCACCACCACCCACCTGATCGAACATCTGAGCGGCGCCTGCGGCCGGCCGGCCGCCCTGTTCGGAACCCTGGTCAATCGCTGGCCCGGCCAGAGCGTCACCTCCCGCCACACCACCGCCTTCGCCGATCAGCTGCAGGCAGACCTGGCCCTGGCAGCGGAATCAGGCGCCCAGCTGGCGGCTATGGAAGTGAGTTCCCATGCCCTGGATCAGGAACGGGTGGCCGGCTGTCGCTTTGCTGCGGCGGTGTTCACCAACCTCACCCAGGATCACCTCGACTATCACCCGTCGATGCAGGCCTATTTCGAGGCCAAGGCCCGGCTCTTCGCCTCGCCGCTGCTCAACGGTGGGGCCGTGATCAACATCGACGATCCCTGGGGAGCCCGGCTCGCCGATCGCCTCAGGCAGAGCGGCGGCCCCGGCTGCTGGCGCAGCTCCCTGGACCATGCCCATGCCGAACTGCGTTTCGAGGATCTTCGGGTCTCCTCCACGGGCGTGGAAGGTCGCCTGATCACTCCCGTCGGCGAGGGAGGATTCCGCTCGCCGCTGGTCGGTCGCTTCAACCTGATGAATCTGCTGCAGGCGGTGGGCGTTCTGGCCCAGCAGGGGCTGCCGGTGCCACTGCTGCTGGAGGCGATTCCCGGCTTCCAGGGGGTGCCCGGCCGGATGGAACGGATCCAGGTCGGCCCGGCCAACGCGCCGATCCCGGCGGTGATCGTGGACTACGCCCATACGCCCGATGGTCTCGAGAATGCCCTCAAGGCCTGCCGTCCTTTCAGCCAGGGGCGGCTGATCTGTGTCTTCGGCTGCGGCGGTGACCGCGACCGCAGCAAACGACCGTTGATGGGCGCCATCGCCGCCAGGCTGGCGGATCGGGTGGTGGTCACCTCCGACAACCCCCGCACCGAGGATCCCGAGGCGATCCTGGCCGACGTGGTGGCCGGAATCCCGGCAGCGACAGCGGTCACGGTTGAAAAGGACCGGGCGCGGGCGATCCAGCTGGCGATTGCAGGGGCCGGCGCCGATGACCTGGTGCTGATCGCCGGCAAAGGGCACGAGGATTACCAGATCCTCGGCACCGTCAAGGTGCCTTTCGATGACCGCGTCGAAGCGGAGCAGGTGCTTCGGGCCAGGCTGCGGGGCTGAGCCGGACGCCTGAGAACAGCGAGCTCACGGACACCGGTATTCCGTGGTGCGATACGACTTGCCATCGCTGTTGTACTTGGTCACTTCAACGGGGCGCTTGTTTCGATATTCATAACTGACAGGAGAATCGACCCGGAGATCAAAGGTACCGGAAGCGATGGTATTGCCGGCCTGAAAAATTTCATACTGCATCAGGTTGCGTCCTTCGCGAACCACAAAGAAGGAGCCTCGATGTCTGTCACCGAGGGCAAGATCAAAGGACTGGGAGGCACGACCGCGGTCGTAGGTGCGGCTGGTGTACGGCGGATCATCGGGCGAGAGCCCTCGGGACATGTTCGTGAGCTTCAGCGTCAGGCCCGGCCTGGGCGGCAGGTCATCGTTGACGAAATAGCCCGTGATCGTGTGCTGCGTCTGACCGGGACACTCGCCTTGAAAGATCGTCCGGGCAATGGTGAGGCTGCGGATGGAGGTCGAACCAACCGTTTCAATCCCAGCCCCTTCGTTGTACTGAGCGATCGCCGGAACGATCCACAGGCTGATCGCCCCGAGCGCAGACGCCAGCCAAGCCGGCCTGGCACCACCGCAGCGGCGCAAGGGCGAGAACAGACCACCCATCCCAGCCAGGACGCCGAAGGGAGCCTTGGCGCTTCCCGTCCTGGAGGCCGTCGCCGCCCCTGGGGCCGCGGTTGGGGACGCGGGTGCGCAAGCTTTTCTGGCTGCCGCTGAGACGCAGCCGGTGCCGGCCGTTCTGCCAGTGGCTCTGAAATCAACCGCAGAAGCCATGGTGGCCGTGGAGATGGCAGCAGCCTGGGGATCAGGCTGCTTCATTCGACGATCCATCGTCTGCCGCTCAACTCAAGCGGAATCGATGTTATCGAGGCTCGGGTGATGGTTCCGTCTGGCAGCGACCAAACCGTGCCAGCAGGGCCTGAAGAATCGGACCATCAGCAACCCGCCTCGGGTAATAGCCGCGGGGCGGAACCGAGCCATCGGCCTCGATGTAACGGACAAAGCCGGCCCGCCGCCAACCAGCCAGAGCCGCAAAGCCGGCAAAATCCCCCGGCCAGAGGCGGCGCTGCGCGGAGAACCCGAACCGATCGAGGCTGTGCTGGCGCCAGCTGGCGTCCACAGCCAGCAGCAGTCCACAGCGAAGCTGCGGCACCGAAGCCTCGCTCAACCACTCGCCCTGGCCCGGTTCCGCCAGCAGGAGCGAACGGGTGAGGGCATCCGCCTCGGCGAACTGCCCAAGGCTCAGGGCCTGCTCCAGGGGCTGCAGAGCCCGTGCCGAAGCGACGGGTGACGCCGACAGCTCAGCCGGTGCCGGCTGAGCTGATCGGGCGCCGGGCTCAGCGCCGCGGGCTTCGCTGCCACGGGCTTCAGTGCCGCCGGCGAGCAGGGCCAGGTAAGGGGCGATCGTCAGGCCCATGTTGGTGCTGGTGGCCATGGGCTTACCGAGACGGCGGCTGGCTTCGGTGTGCAACTCAGCCCGGCCGTGAATGCCGAGCAGTTCACCGCGCTCATTGAGCACCGGCCCGCCACTCATTCCCGGCAGGGTTTCGTTGGAGTACAGCAACTGATACCCCTCAGCCTGGGGGCTGGGAAGCCGCGCTTCCAGCCGCCCGAACTTGAGCCGCAGGGGCTGGCGCCCTTCGGCCCGATCGAGCGAAGGAAACCCGGCGACCAAGAGCGGACTGCCCAGATCCAGATCCTGCAGCCGGCCGAGCCTGGCTACCGCGTAGCTGCGATCACTGCTGAACGACAGCCGAGCCAGATCAATCCCTGCGAAGGGCTGGATGGCGCTGGCCGCCACCGGATGGCTGCGACCGTCGGGGGTGAACAGGGCGATCTCTTCACCCGGTCGGTTGTCGCGCAGCACATGCCAGGCGGTGAGAACGGTGTAGCGACCGCCCTGGCGGGCCACGATCACACCCGAGCCACTGATGGCCCCCTCCAGGCGCACCGTGATTGCTTCAGCCTCGCGCCCGAGGGCCCTGGCCTCGAGGGGCAGGGAAGGCTGTGGCGCCGCCAATGGAGGCAGGGCCAGGAGCACAGCAGCCGGAGCCGCCAGGGCCGCCACCAGGGCCAGACGCCTCAGCAGCAGGACGTTCCTCAGCACCCTTGGCGGGCCACCGCGGCCAGGGCAGCCAGCAGTCGCTCGATCTCGTCGCTGGTGGTGGTGACGTGCACGCAGGCGCGCATACAGGCCGGATCGTCGAGGCTGCGGATCCAGAGCCCCTGGTCGCCGAGGGCGCGCACCACCGCCTCGGGCCGCTGCCCCGCGATGGTGAAACTGACCAGTCCAGC
>JBEDHF010000111.1:0-2602 GCA_041174245.1 Cyanobacteriota bacterium | reverse complement strand
TGAAAGAGTGCGAAGCGCAGCAGTTGAAAATGCTCCGGCAGCGGCACCCCGTCGGCGAGCTCCGCCGGAAACGCCGCGGCCGGATCAAAAGGCGCGGCCGGCCTTGGCCAGCCCCAGAGGGCCCGGCCGCCAGGGCTGAGCGCCTGCCAGTGGCGCTGCCGTTCCTGCGCCAGCCGCTCGGCATCCAGCCGTTCGAGGGCCCCCCGGAGGCGGAACTGGCTGCGGGCCTTCGGCAGCAACCAGAGCAGCTCCACCTGCGGTTGCTGGGCCAGTTCAGCCGGCTTGGCACTGCGGCCATCGGTGAGCAGATCCAGGGCCTCCGGGCCGCCCCAGCCCCGAAACACCAGGGTGCGCACCCGGGGGGTGCCATCGCTGGCCACCGTGGCCAGCTGCAACCAACGCGCCGATGGGGATCGGCGCTCGCGTTCGCGGGCGCCACGCAGCAGCGGCCGCCAGGGCGGCAGAGGTTCCGCTCCGTGCATCAGCCTGCTGCGGGGGTCATCAGCGTCAACCAGAACTCCGGCCCTGCCATCGGCCCGAATTCAAGGGCATCCTCGGCCGTAGCCACGGAGGGCAACGGCAGCCCTCCAGACTCGAAGCTCTTCGCGCGGATCCAGGACGTGGCGGTGCAGGTGCTGAGCGCGTCGCAGCGACGCAAGTGGGATGCCAGCGACGACGCCCTGTTCTACGCCGAGCCCCGCTTCGTGCATCACCTGGATGCCGCCTTCCGGCAGCGGCTCACCGCCCTCTACCGCGAGCGGATTGCGGCCGGCTCGGTGGTGCTCGATCTGATGTCGAGCTGGGTCTCGCACCTGCCGGACGACATCACCTACGCCAGCGTCATCGGCCACGGCCTCAATGAAAAGGAGCTGGTCGCCAATCCCCGGCTCGATCGCCACTGGACCCAGAACCTGAACCGCGACCAGACGCTGCCTCTGGAGCGCAACAGCGTGGACGCCACCTTGATCGTCGCCGGCTGGCAATACCTGCAGGAGCCGGAAGCCGTGGCTGCCGAACTGCTGCGGATCACCCGACCCGGTGGGCAGCTGATCGTGGCCTTCTCCAACCGGATGTTCTTCACCAAGGCGCCCCAGGTCTGGACCGACGGCAGCGACCGCGATCACCTTCTTTATGTGGCCGAGGTGCTGATCGCCCAGGGATGGCCGCGCCCGGAGCTGATCAGCGAACAGACCCGGGCCAGCGGCCTGGCGGGCCTGATCGGAGCCAAGGGCGATCCGTTTTTTGCGGTGATCGCCACCAAAGCCGCTCAGCCCTGAAGCGCCGCCTCGATCGCCGCCGCCGCTCGCCACCCGGAGCGGTAGGCCCCATGGGTGGTGCCGAAGGCCTCGGCGCTGGTGGCCTCCCCGGCAAAGAAGAGCCGATCAGCGATCGGCCGCGCCAACTGCTCGCGCATCGCGGCAGTGCTGCCAAGGGCGGGATAGGAATAGGCCCCGAGCGCGAAGGGATCCGAGCGCCAGCGGGTGATCTGCACACCGATCGGATCGGGGATGGCACGGCCGTGAAGCTGACGCAGGCTGGCCATCGCCGCCGCCACCTGCTGCTGATCGCTCCAGCCCTCGAGCGCATCCGCCGCCGGGCCGGCCTGAAAGCCGATCAGCACCGGTTGCCTGAGCGAGCGCAGCAGGCTGAACCACTCCTGCCAGGCGCCCGCTGCAGCACCGATCCGCCCGAACCAATCGGCATCGGCGGGCCAGAAGGGCCGCGCAAAACGCAGACAGCACTTGTTGAGATTGCCCATCCCCAGCCGCTCGATCGCCGTTTGATGGCCGGCGGGCAGCGGCGGTGAGAAGGCGATCCGGCCGGCCTTGAGCACGCCGAGGGGCACGGTGACCAGCACAGCATCGGCCCTGTCGATGCGGCTGGTGGCGGGATCGCTGGCCGGGCTGGAGACCACCTCCACCCCCTGAGCGCCGCGATCGTTGATCGCTACCACCCGCTGACTGGTCACCAGCGTGAGCCCCCGGGCCAGGGCTCGGATCAGGGTGCTGAAGCCTGGCTGCAGCAGGGCATCGCCACCGCCATAGGCCTGATCGGCCTCCAGCCAGCGCGCCGAGAGGGAGTCGGCGGCAGCACCATGCTCCTGCTCAAAACGACTGTTGAGCCAGTAGGCCAGCAGAGGCGAATCCTGCGCCGCCAACGCCCTCAGGGCAGACGATCCCTGCAGCACCTGCGCCAGCGACAGATCGGCAGCGGCGCCCCGCTGGTCGTCCTGCTCGGCCCAGGCCTCGAGATGGCGGCCGAGCCCACGCCCGAGCTGCTCAAGTCGGGCCTCCTGCTCGGGGGGGAGCGGCTTGCCATCGGCGCCATACAGGCGGATGGATTCCAGATCGGTGGGCACCAGGGCAGCGCCACTGGAGCGGGCCAGGGCGGTGATCGGATTGCCCTGCACGCCATGGATCCAGCCGGCCCCGAGATCGAGCGGCAGATCCGGCCAGAGCGCGCTGGTGATGGTGCGGCCGCCGATCCGCTCGCGGCCCTCCAGCACCAGCACCTGATGGCCCTGCTGCTGCAGCGTCTGGGCCGCCGCCAGGCCGGCCAGACCGGCGCCGACCACGATCACCCGGCGCCGCGGTGCGGCGCC
>JBEDHF010000110.1:0-8535 GCA_041174245.1 Cyanobacteriota bacterium | reverse complement strand
CTTCGCGGCGGTACCGATCGAAGCGGCCGCCCAGTACTGCGGCATGGATGTGCATCTCACCCGCCGCCTGGCGCCGTTGCTGCGAGCCGAACTGGCGGCGATGGGCCCGGCGCTGCTGCATCTGCTCGAGGCGGTGGAGCTGCCGCTCGAACCGGTGCTGGCACTGATGGAAGCCACCGGCATCCGCATCGACTGCCCGTACCTGGCCAGCCTGTCCGCCGAACTGGCCACCACCCTGGTGCGGCTGGAGACCGAGGCCCGGGCCGCCGCCGGCGTCGACTTCAACCTGGCCTCCCCCAAGCAACTGGGCGAACTGCTCTTCGACACCCTGGGGCTGGACCGCAAGAAATCGCGCAAGACCAAAACCGGCTGGAGCACCGACGCGACGGTGCTGGAAAAACTCGAAGACGCCCATCCGGTCGTGCCGCTGGTGCTCGAGCACCGCACCTTGAGCAAGCTGAAGAGCACCTATGTCGACGCCCTGCCGGCCCTGGTGGAAGCGGAAACCGGACGCGTGCACACCGACTTCAACCAGGCGGTGACCGCCACCGGCCGCCTCTCGAGCAGCAATCCCAACCTTCAGAACATTCCGATCCGCACCGAATTCAGCCGCCGCATCCGCAAGGCCTTCCTGCCCCAGGAGGGCTGGCAGCTGATCAGCGCCGACTACTCCCAGATCGAGCTGCGGATCCTCACCCACCTCTCGGGCGAGGAGGTGCTGGTGGAAGCCTTCCGCCAGGGCGAGGACGTGCATGCCCTCACCGCCCGGCTGCTGCTCGACAAACAGGAGGTCAGCGCCGAGGAGCGCAGGCTCGGCAAGACGATCAACTTCGGGGTGATCTACGGCATGGGGGCCCAGCGCTTCGCCCGCGAGACCGGGGTCAGCCAGGCGGAGGCCAAGGAATTCCTGAGCCGCTACCGGCAGCGCTACCCGAAGGTGTTCGCCTACCTGGAGCTGCAGGAGCGGCTGGCCCTGTCGCGGGGCTATGTGGAGACGATCCTGGGGCGGCGCCGTCCGTTCGGCTTCGATCGCAACGGCCTGGGCCGCCACCTGGGCAAGGATCCGCTGGCGATCGACCTGGAGGTGGCCCGCCGGGGCGGCCTGGAAGCGCAGCAGCTACGGGCCGCTGCCAATGCCCCGATCCAGGGCTCCAGCGCCGACATCATCAAGCTGGCGATGGTGCAGCTGCAGCGGCGCCTGCGGGAGCGCGATCTTCCCTCACGGCTGCTGTTGCAGGTGCACGATGAACTGGTGCTGGAAGCCCCGCCGGAGCACCTGGAGGCCACGGTGGACCTGACCCGCGAGACGATGGCCCATGCCCTGGAGCTGAGCGTGCCGCTGCGGGTGGACATCGGCGTCGGCCCGAACTGGATGGAGGCGAAATGAGCCCCGACGACAGCCAGGCCCGCCCCGGGAGAGGCTGATGCTGAAAGCGAGCCGCCATGCTTAAGGTTGGCGAGCGCATCCAGTAGCTCCTTGAGCGACACCTGTTCCGGTGCTCCAGCTCCCCGCCGCCGCCGTCCCAAGGGGCGGGAGCTCGTCTGCCCAGCCCACGCGGAGCAACGGATTGAGGGCAACGGCCGCAAGTACTTCCTGCACCTGCTGACCCCGGAACAGCTCAAGGAACGGGGCATCAGCGACAAGAAGGCCCGCCTGATCATCGATGCCTATCCGGTGCTGGTGCTCAGCAACGAGTGGCTCGAAGAGCTGTTCTGCCCGCAGTGCGGCAGCAGCCGCTGGTGCCATGTGATCAAGCACGACAAGGTGAGCCATACGGTGCGCTGGGCACCCCGGGAGCTCTGGGAGCAGGTGGCCCATGTCGACCCGGTGCACGCCAATCCAACGGTGAGTGAATACAGCCGCCGTGAAGCCCGGCGCCTGCATCACCGCACCGAACGCGGCGGCCGCTGGTTCGACCGGAACTGATCACCGCCCGGCCCGTAGCCTGAGGCGCCCCGTCTTCTGGCCCGCGTGTCCCTGCGGCTCACCAACACCCTCACCCGGCGCACCGAGACCTTTGAGCCCCTCGAAGCGGGCAAGGTGAGCATCTATTGCTGCGGGGTGACGGTCTACGACCTCTGCCACCTCGGCCACGCCCGCAGCTACATCGCCTGGGACGTACTGCGCCGCTACCTGATCTGGCGGGGCTACGCGGTCACGTTCGTGCAGAACTACACCGACATCGACGACAAGATCCTGGCCCGCGCCGCCGAAGAGGGCAGCGCCATGGAGACGGTGAGCGAGCGCAACATCGCGGCCTTCGTGGCCGATATGGCACGGCTGAACATCCTCCCGGCCGACCGGATGCCGCGGGCCACCAGCAGCCTGAAGGCGATCCGCGCCCTGATCAGCGATCTCGAAGCCCGAGGTGCGGCTTACTCCGCCGATGGCGATGTGTACTTCGCCGTGATGAAGCACACCGGCTACGGCAAGCTCTCCGGGCGTGATCTGGCCGAGCAGCAGGACAACGCCGCCGGCCGGGTGGCCAGCGCCGAGGAGGCGCGCAAGCAGCACCCCTTCGACTTCGCCCTCTGGAAAGGCGCCAAACCGGGCGAGCCCAGCTGGGAATCGCCCTGGGGCCCCGGCCGGCCGGGCTGGCACATCGAGTGTTCGGCAATGGTGCGCGAAGAGCTCGGCGACACGATCGACATCCACCTGGGCGGCGCCGATCTGATCTTTCCGCACCACGAGAACGAAATCGCCCAGTCGGAGGCCGCCAGCGGCAAGGAGCTTGCCCGCTACTGGCTGCACAACGGCATGGTCAATGTGGGCGGCCAGAAGATGAGCAAGTCGCTCGGCAACTTCACCACGATCCGGGCCCTGCTCGATTCCGGGGTCTCACCGATGACGCTGCGGCTGTTCACCCTTCAGGCCCACTACCGCAAGCCGCTCGATTTCACGGCCGAGGCGCTTGAGGCCGCCGCCACGGGCTGGAAAGGCCTGAACGCCGCCCTCGCCCTGGTGACAGGCGCTGCAGCCGCCGCCGCTGCGATCACCCCGGCCCGCACAGCCAGCGAAGCCGATGGCGAGACCACCCTCAGCGGCAGCGAAACGGCGCACGCCAGAGAGCGCTTCATCGCCGCCATGGACGATGACCTCAACACCGCCGCCGCCCTGGCGGTGCTGTTTGATCTGGCCAGGCCGCTGCGGTCCCTGGCCAACCGGATCGAGCGCGGCGATGCGGCCGCCGCCACGGCCGCCAGGGAGCCGAGCCTGATCGCCCAGGGCGCCCTGCTGGCTGAGCTGGCCGCCGTGCTCGGTCTGAAACCGGAAGCGGGCCCCAAGGCTGGCGCCGCCCCGGCAGCCGACGCCTTCAGCGACAGCGCCATCGAGGCCCAGATCGAGGCCCGGCGCCAGGCCAAGGCCAGCCGCGATTTTGCCGCCGCCGATCGAATCCGCGACGCCCTCAGCGCCGCCGGGATTGAGCTGATCGACAAACCCGGCGGCATCACCGAGTGGCTGCGACGCTGAGGGATGGGGGCGGCTGGGTAGCCACCAGGGTCAAGCCGGCCGAGATCACCATCAGCGCCGCCAGCATCAGCAGCGAACTGCTGTCGCTGCCACCGGACTGGCTGATCAGTCGCCCGATCACAAAGGGCGCCAGGAAGCCACCGATATTGCCGAAGGAATTGATGGCGGCAATACCAGCGGCGGCAGCCCGGCCCTCCAGAAACTGGAGCGGAATCGCCCAGGTCGGGCCCAGGCTGGAAAACACCGCCGCTGTGGCGAGCGTGATCAGCACCAGCCGCCAGCCGCCAGGTGCCAGGACTGATACCACCAGAGCCAGCGCTGCCACCATCAGGGGAATCACAACATGCCAGCGTTGATCGCGATGGCGATCCGCGGAGCGCCCCACCAGCAGCATCCCCAGCACCGCAAAGGCATAGGGAATGGCACTGAGCAGATTGACCAGCACCGGTGAGGCCTGGGCCTGCGGCACTGCAGCAGCGACAAACTTCGGAATCCAGAAGCTGAAGCCATAGAAGCTGGTGGCGATGCCGAGATAGAGAAGGCTGAGTAGCCACAGTCGCCGATCCCCCCACAGGGCGCTCAGGGCCTGAATCGGGCGACCGCCGTCACGGCGGCGCTGTTGATCCCGTTGCAAAGCCAGCTCGATCGCCTCCGCCTGCGCCGGCATCAGCCAGGAGGCCTGATGGGGACGATTCGGCAGCCAGACGAACACCGCCACCGAGAGCAACAGGGCCGGCAGGGCCTCCAGCAGAAACAGCCAACGCCAGCTGGCGATGCCATGCCAGCTGGGCAGCGAGAGGATCGCCGCTGAAATCGGCCCGCCGAGCAGGCCCGCCACGGGCAGCGCCAGCAGAAAACCCGAAAGCGTGCGGGCCCGCTGGTCCTCGGGCACCCATCGGCTCAGATAGAAGATGATCCCTGGATAAAATCCGGCTTCGGCCACCCCGAGCAACAGCCGCAGTCCGTTGAACTGGGTCGGCGACACCATGCAGGCCATCAGCGCGGCGATCACCCCCCAGGTGAACAGGATCCGACTGATCCAGGCCCTGGCCCCGACCCGCTCGAGCATCAGGTTGCTCGGGATCTCGAAGATCACATAGCCAAGAAAGAAGATTCCAGCAGCAAAGCCATAGGCAGCCGTCGTCATCCCCAGATCCCTGGAGACCACCGGCTCTACAAAGGAGACATTGACGCGATCGAGGTAGGCGACCACGTACAGCACAAACAGAAACGGCAACAGACGGCGCCGAATGGCGACGAGTGCCTGCTGCAGATCCCCATGCATCCCATCAGGGGCGCCCAACGACTGGCCGGAGCTGCTGCTGGACGCCCATTTCGTGCCCATTGAGCACCTTAAGAAGGATGCTCCAGTGATAGAACGATCGGCCTCCGCGTCAAGTCGAGGGCGGCCGCTGGACGGCTTCAAGCCACGCTGCGGCGCTGAGGGATGGGGGCGGCTGGGCGGGCCTCAGCCCTGATCGCTGGGTGGCTGCTGCTGGTCGCGCATCATCGCTTCGATCTTGCGGATCCGTGCGGCGGTGGTGGCCCACACCTCCTGCTGGAAGCCGGGTTCACACTGCTGCACCATCTGCTCGATCGGCTCACCGCGTTCGAAGGCATCCCAGAGCTGGCGCTCCAGCCGGGCCCGTTCGATGAAATTCCAGCGCTGGAGCCAGGGGGGAAGGGAAGGCATCAATCGCTGTCCTTTGCAGCCAGTTCAGTTTGCCGCCAGTTAAGCCCTCCAGCCGCCGCCGCTGTGGCCGGGCCCGGCAGCCGCCCCCAGAGCCGACAGTGGGAGACTGGCAGGCACCTTTGTCGATCCACCCGTGAAAGCCCTGAGCGTGCTGGGATCCACCGGCTCGATCGGAACCCAGACCCTGGAGCTGGCCGAGGAGTTCCCGGATCGCTACCGGGTGGTGGCCCTGACGGCCGGCAACAACCTTGAGCTGCTGGTGCAGCAGATCCGGCGCCACGCCCCGGAGGCGGTGGCCCTGGCCGATCCGGCGCGGCTCACGGAGCTCAAGGAGCGGCTGCAGGCCCTGCCCGCCGCTGATCGGCCGGCGCGGATGCCGGAGCTGCTGGCTGGGAGCGATGGCCTCTGCGCCGCGGCGGCCTGGCCCAGCGCCGATCTGGTGGTCACCGGCATCGTGGGTTGCGCCGGCCTGCTGCCGACCCTGGCGGCGATCCGCGCCGGCAAGGATCTGGCCCTGGCCAACAAGGAAACCCTGATCGCCGCTGGCCCGGTGGTGCTGCCGGAGCTGGAGAAGAGCGGCTCGCGCCTGCTGCCGGCCGATTCCGAGCATTCCGCCATCTTCCAGTGCCTGCAGGGCACGCCCTACGCCGAAACGGCACGCCTCTCCACCGGCACGCCCACGCCAGGGCTGCGGCGGATCCAGCTCACCGCCAGCGGCGGTGCCTTCCGCGACTGGGATCCGGCCGATCTGGTCAAGGCGACGGTGGCCGATGCCACCAGCCATCCCAACTGGAGCATGGGTCGCAAGATCACGGTCGATTCCGCCTCGTTGATGAACAAGGGCCTGGAGGTGATCGAAGCCCACTATCTGTTCGGCCTCGATTACGACCACATCGAGATCGTGATCCACCCGCAATCGATCATCCACTCGATGGTGGAGCTGGCCGATTCCTCGGTGCTGGCGCAGCTGGGCTGGCCGGACATGAAACTGCCGATCCTCTACTGCCTGAGCTGGCCCGAACGCCTGAACACCCCCTGGCGCCGCCTCGACCTGACCGAGGTGGGCTCCCTCACCTTCCGCAAGCCAGACCCGGCCAAATACCCCTGCATGGAGCTGGCCTACGCGGCCGGCCGGGCCGGCGGCACGATGCCGGCGGCGATGAACGCCGCCAACGAGCAGGCCGTGGCGCTCTTCCTCGAGGAGCAGGTGCATTTCCTCGACATCCCGACATTGATCGACGCGGTGTGCGAACGCCACAAGGCCGATCTGATGGCCGCCCCCTCCCTGGCCGATGTGCTGGCGGTCGACGCCTGGGCCCGGCAGGCGGTGCGTGAAGCTGCAGCCCTTGTGGCGGCTTGATCCAGGTCAGCCACCACCTGCTGCTCTGCGCCACCCCGGCCAAGGCGCTCTGCTGCCCGGATCCGGCCGTGGGCGCCGCCAGCTGGGAGACGCTCAAACGGCTGATCCGGGAACTCGGCCTGGAGGATCCAGCCCGGGCCGGTGGCCTCGTGCTGCGCACCAAGGCCGACTGCCTTCGCCTCTGCGTCGAGGGTCCGGTGCTGCTGATCTGGCCGGATGGGATCGTTTACGGCGGCGTCACACCGGAGCGGATCGAGCGCATCGTGCAGGAGCACGTGATCGCAGGCCAGCCGATCGAGGACTGGATCCTGCGCCGCTACCAGCTCCAGCCCCCAGAGCCCCTGGCCATCGCAGAACAGCTCAGCACGGGCGGCGAAGGCTGAGCGCGCCTAAGGCAGCGGTTCGATCGCCGCAGCCGGCTGGCCACCACCGGCCAGAAGCCGGCGCAGCCAAGCCACCGTCAGCCGATCGCCCCAGCAGCCACGGGCACTGTCACCGACGCCATGGAAGCCGTTGTGGCCGCCATGGCGGCTGATCAGGATCTCTGGGCCGGGGCCGGGCGAGGCATCGGCCAGGGCCGTGGCCAACTGCTGCAGGGCGGCCACCGGCACCCAGGGATCATCCTCGGCATGCACCAGCAACAGCGGCGGCAGAGCTGCGCGCCGGCCTGGATCGAGCAGCACCGGCAGCGGGCTGGCGGCGACGTAGTACGCCTCCACCGAGGGATACCCCCAGCGGGGGGCGGTGATCGCCTGATCAAAGGCGCGGATCGTGCGCGGCCCGCCTGCCGTCGTCAGCGCCTGCCGCTCGGCCGGACTGACCCCGAAGGGATCGGCCAGGGTCTGCGCCACCAGACGCTGCAGCAGCCAGCGGGCATAGATCCGATTGCGGCCACTCTCGATCCGGGCACTGGAAGCCGCCAGATCGAGGGGAGCACTGAGGCAGACCAAACCATCGAGGCCAGCCATCGCTGGCGACGCGAGCAGGGCATTGAGCAGGATCGTGCCCCCCAGTGACAGCCCCACCCCGACCAGGGGCCGGTCTGCGGCCAGCGATCGCAGCTGCGCCAGCACCGGCAGCAGGTCGGTGCTGCAGGCGGCGGCGTAGGTGCCGGCGGCCAGGCTGCGGCCGGCACCGGCACCGCGCAGGTTGAGCCGCAGCACCGCCAGACCGGCCTCCTGCAGGGCCAGGCCCATCCGTCTGAGCCCCTCGCGTTCACTGGAACCGCCGAGGCCATGCAGCAGCAGCACCAGCGCCGCGGGCTCCGCCGCTCCGATCGGGGCATCGAGCACCGCGTGCAGATGCTCGCCGGATGGCAGAGGCAGCCGCAGACTCCGCACCGTGGACGCGGGCAGCCGCACCGGCCGCAGGGTGTCGCGCAGGGTCTGTAGATCACCGCCGATCCAGGGGGGACGCTGCCGTAATGGCGCCATGGCCAGGCTGGCGAGCAGATCCTGAGCCGGCAACGCAGACACGTTCAAGGGGAATGGCGGACCAGAACGTCAGCAGACTGGAACCACGGGCGACCAGCCGCAGCCCCAGGAGAAGCCGCACCCCGAGGCTGGCCCCGGGGCGCGGCGGCCATCAGCGGCTGCTGACCGCCGCCTCACGGCGTTGACCAACCCCGAGGCTGCGCAGCTCGGCGGTGAGCTGCTGCAGCACCGCCTTGGCGTCGCCGAAGACCATCGAGGTGTGCGGCAGCTCGAACAAGCCGTTGGCGATGCCCGCATAGCCCGCACCGAGGCTGCGCTTGACGACAAAGACAGAGCGGGCCTGGTCGACCTCGAGCACGGGCATGCCATACAGAGGGCTGCTCGGATCGCTCTTGGCCTGGGGATTGACCACATCATTGGCCCCGAGAACGATCACCACATCCGTGCGCGGGAAGTCTGGATTGATCGTCTCCATCTCCACCAGCTGCTCATAGGGCACATCGGCCTCGGCCAGCAGCACATTCATGTGCCCAGGCATGCGCCCGGCCACCGGATGGATCGCATAGCTGACCTCAAT
>JBEDHF010000109.1:0-5112 GCA_041174245.1 Cyanobacteriota bacterium | reverse complement strand
GCCTGCACATGGGCATCGAGCAGCTTCAGGCGCTGGAGGCAGGCGAGGGCAGCCGTCTGCCAGAGCTGGTGTTCGTGATTGCTCAGGCCAGGCGCATTGCGGGCTTTCTTGGCCTTTCGATCGACCCGCAGATCGAGGCCCTGCGCCACTGTCCGGCCTCTCAGGCTGCGGCGACCACCGGTGACGAGGCCGTTGGCTCTGTCGCGCCGATCGCTGCTGAGCACCTGCGCCTCTCCGCTGCCTCCGCCCAGGAGCCGCTGCCGCTCGGGGAGCGTTACGAGCGCCTTGAGCAGGGCCGGCTCGAGAGCCCCGATCCGGATCCGGGTCCGGTGCGCACCTGGTGGCGCTCTTTGATGGCCGCGATCCTGCTCCTTGGTGCCGTTTCTGGCGGCACCGCCCTCTGGCGCCAGGGGGCGGTGCCGTCGATGGCCTGGCCTTCGCCTGGCAGCGGCGCACCAGCGGAGCCGGCCAAGGCCCCCGTAGCGGAAGGGCGCGACGCCACTCCCCAGGCAGCGGCCACGGCCCCTGCCTCTGTTGAAGCCGGGGTGCTGGTGCTGCGGGCTTCGGGCCCCAGCTGGCTCGAGGTGCGCAATGCGGCAGGCCAACCGCTTTTTTACAAAACCCTCAAGGGCGAGCAGCGCTTCCCGATCGGTGCCGGTCTCAGGCTCACGGCCGGCCGGCCGGACCTGATTCAGGTGCGCAGCGCGGCTCAGCCGGCCCGAATTCTTGGCCGCATCGACGACCAGCTCTGGTGGTCGATTCAGGCCGATGGGCGCCTCAAGGTGCTGAAGACCGCTCCCCGCTGAGGCCTTCGCTCAATCTCCGCCTCGCTCAACCTTCCGCCTCCCTGAACGACGACGGATGGTTCAGAGAAGCCTGCCCTCGCTTCGGCTTTGCCGGCGCCTTGCTCCCGCTCAGGTCACCACCAGTTCAAGGCCGCTGGCCTCCTTCAAGGCCGCGGCGCAGCCCCGCAGGCTCCATTGCTCCAGGCTCAGGTCGAGGCCGGGCTCCCCGGGGGTGAGGGTGATCCGCAGCTGTTGATCGACCACGCTGGCGCTCAGGCCCGAGAGCCTCGCCTCCGGCCGCCGATCCAGTGCGGCCGCCAGCCGCAGCAGCAGGGCCATCGCGCCCACAAGACGACGGTCATCCCGGCTGTCGAGCAACTGCCAGGCCTCATGGCGCTTCTTGGGCAGGCTGCGCCGGTGGTAGCGGGCAATGGCGGCGACGATCAGGTGCTCGCCATCGGAGTAGCCGAGCAGCTCGCCGTGGCGGATCAGATACCAGGAGTGCTTGTGATACGCGCCCACATTGATGTGCTGGCCGCAGCGGTGCAACATCGCTGCCGCCCACAGCAGCTCCCGTCCACCACCGCTGTCCTGATGGAGCGGCCCGGCTGTCTGGTCGTACAGGCTCAGGGCCAGGTTGGCCACCCGCTCCGCCCGCACCAGATCGACCCCGAAGCGCTGGGCCTGGTGGCGGATGCTGCGCTGACGAATGCTGCTCTGGTAAGCAAAGCGGTCTTCCAGCAGGCCCTGGCGCAGCATCCAGTCCACGATCAGCCCTTCCCGCAGGGCGCGATCGCAGATCACCAGCTCCTGCACCGCCAGCATCCGCATCGCCGTCTGCAGGATCAGAGCCCCGGGCACGATGATCTCGGCTCGGCGGTCATTGATGGCCGGCAGGGCCCGCCGTTGCTCGGGGGTCATCGCCACCAGGCGATCGACCAGCTGATCAACCCGCTGCCGGCTGATCCGGTAGCCCTGCAGCTTCAAAGGCGGACGCTCCTCCTCGGCGGCGGCCAGGGCGCCGATCGCCATGGCGGTGCCGCTGGTGGCCACCATCACCGGGGCTTCGCCGGCCTCGATCCGCCGTCGCACCTGCAGCACCGCCGGCTCCAGCGCCCCCTGGATGAAGGCCGTGAGGAAGGATCGCCGCTCCGCCGGCAGCGGGTCCTGATCGATGAAATCCCGCTGCAGCCGCACCGCTCCGACCCGGGTGCTGGTCAGGGCGCGGCTGTCGCGTCCATCGGCCAGCACCAGTTCGGTCGAACCGCCGCCGATGTCGAGGATCAGATGGGGCTGATCGCCGAAGGCCATGCCCGAGAGCACCCCCAGGTAGATCAGGCGCGCCTCCTCCGGCCCGCTGATCAGGTCCACCGTCAGGCCAATCTGTTCCTGGACGCTCTGCAGGAACTCACGACCGTTCGGCGCTTCGCGCACGGCGCTGGTGGCGGCGGTGACGATCGCCTCGACGCCATGGCTCTCGGCCAGCTCCCGGCAGTGCTGAAGGGTGCGGAAACCGCGCTCGATCGCCGCCTCGGAGAGGGCGCCGCTGACCGGATCCCGTTCGCCGAGCCGGGCTGTGCTCTTCTCCACCAGCACCACGCTGAAGGAGTGCAGGTCGGGGTTGATCGCTGCGATCAGCAGGTGGATCGAGTTGGTGCCGATGTCGATGGCGGCCACGCGCCGCAGGCCGGAGGACGCACCAGGGGAGGGGCTTGCAACCATCAGGGCGGCGGCCGGCAGGCGTCACTTTGCCATCCGCTCCTGCGTCCTGAGCTGCGGCTGGGGGCGTGGGTCGGCGCAGAACCAGCGGCGACAAAGGCCGCCGGCGTCAGCTCTAGGGTGCCGGCAGCCTCGATGGTGCCGTGCTCAGGGCCTGGCTGGAATTGCTGCGCTGGGACAAGCCCAGTGGTCGATTGATTCTGCTGGTGCCGGCGGGTTGGGCCCTCTGGCTTCAGCCCCAGGCCCCCCCGGCGCCGGCGCTGGTGGGCTGGATCGTGCTCGGTGGCCTCGCCGTCAGTGGCGGCGGTTGTGTGGTCAACGATCTCTGGGACCGGCGCTTTGATCCGGCGGTCGAACGCACACGCGGCCGCCCCCTGGCCTCCGGTCGGGTCAGTGTCGCCAGCGCCTGGGTGCTGTTGCTGCTCTGCATCGCCGCCGCCTATGCCGTGCTCCAGGCCCTGCCCGCCGCCAACCGCGGCCTCTGCCTGCAGCTGGCCTGGGCCACGGGGCTGCCGGTGCTGTTCTATCCCTCCGCCAAGCGCTGGTTCGGCCTGCCCCAGCTGGTGCTGGCCGTCTGCTGGGGGTTTGCGGTGCTGCTGCCCTGGGCCGCCGCCGCCGGTGCGCTGACGCCAGTGCCGACCGTGGCCCTGGCCTGGCTGGCCACCGTGCTCTGGACCTTCGGCTTCGACACCGTCTATGCGATGAGTGATCGCCGCGATGATGCCGCCCTCGGCCTGCGCAGCAGCGCCCTCACCCTCGGGGCGATGGCACCGCGGACGGTGCGGCTCTGCTACGGCCTGGCGGCCCTGGCCCTGGCGGCGGCAGCGGCGCGCTCGGGCATCGGGCTGCTCTTCTGGCCGCTGTGGCTGCTGGCCGCCTGCGGCATGGTGCGGGAAGGGTGGTTGCTGGAGCGGCCGGGCTTCACGGGCTATGGCCGCCATTTTCAGCGCCAGGTGCTGCTCGGGGCGCTGCTGCTGTTGGCGCTCATTCTCGGCCGGGTCGGATGAGCGAACCGGCCCGCTCCCTACCGCTCCGGCCATTGCCGCCAGCGCTCAGGCCTGGCGATCGGGTGCAACTGGTGGCCGCCAGTTCGGCCCTGGCGGATCGGGAGCGCCTCGATGCCGGCCTGAGCCTGATGCGCTCCTGGGGCCTGGAGGTGATCGAAGGCGATGGAGCCCAGCGACGCTGGGGCTATCTCGCCGGTGCCGATCCGGCCCGAAGCGCTGATCTGCAGCTTCAGGGCGATCCGGCTCCGGCCCTGCGCGCCTGTCTGCGGGGGGGCTGGGGCGCCGCCCGCCTGCTGGAAGCCCAACCGGCCCTCGGCGATGGCTGGCTGCTCGGTTTTTCCGATGTCACCAGCCTTCTCTGGGCGCAGCTGGCCCAGGGCCATCGGGGTGCCATTCACGGGCCCCTGCTCACCACCCTGGCGGCAGAACCCCTCTGGAGCCAGGAGCGGCTCCGCTCCCTGCTCTTCGGCGACCCCTTGCCGCCGCTGGCTGGCCGCACCTGGGTGCCGGGCCGGGCCCAGGGCCCGCTGCTGGTGGGCAATCTGACCGTGGCCACCCATCTGCTCGGGACCCGCCACCTGCCCTCGCTGGCCGGCGCGGTGTTGATTCTTGAGGATGTGGGCGAAGCGCCCTACCGCCTCGATCGTCTGCTCACCCACTGGCGCCTGGCCGGGGCGCTGCAGCAGCTGGCCGGGATCGGCTTCGGCAATTTCCAGCACTGCGAGGAGCCCGCCGATCCAGCCGAGCCGATCCGCTCGTTCACGGTGGAGGAGGTGCTGCGCGAACGCACCGCCGACCTCGGCATCCCGGTGGTGGCCGAGCTGGCCGTGGGCCATGCTCCCGGCAACGGCGCGTTGCCCCTGGGGGTGACCGCCTGCCTGGAGGCCGGTGCCGATGGCAACGCCAGCCTCAGCCTCGCGCCTGCAGCACCGCGGTTGCCACGGTCAGATCAAACGGGGTGGTCAGCTTGATGTTGGAGGGGGGGGCTTCCAGCACCTCCACCGCCAGCCCGAGCCGCTCGAACAGGGCGGCGTCATCGGTGACGCTCCACTGCTGTTCGCGGGCGGTGGCGTGGGCCTGGCGCAACTGGGCCACCGGGAATCCCTGCGGCGTCTGGGCGGCCCAGAGGTGGCTGCGATCGGGGGTGGCGGTGATCGTGCCGCCGGCATCCACCTGCTTGATCGTGTCGGTGACGGGGGTGGCGGCGATCACGGCTCGGCCGGCCTGCACCACGGCGCCGCAGCGCTGGAACAGCCCCGGTTCCACCAGGCAGCGGGCGCCATCGTGAATAAGCACGCCCTCGGCGTCGGCCGGCAGGGCGGCGAGGCCGCAGCTCACCGATTCCTGGCGGGTGTCGCCGCCCTCGATCCAGACCACTGGCCGGTTCGGGTTGGCCGCCGCCACGATCGCCGCGATTGCCTCCTGATCCACCGGCTGGCCGACCACCCCGATCCAGGCGATCGCCTCACAGGCCAGAGCCGCCTCCAGGGTCCAGGCCAGCACCGGCCGGCCGGCCACCTCGAGCAGCAGTTTGTTGCCGGCGGCGCCCATGCGGCGACCGCTTCCGGCGGCGGCGATCAGCAGATGCACAAGCAGGTCCT
>JBEDHF010000108.1:0-3091 GCA_041174245.1 Cyanobacteriota bacterium | reverse complement strand
TCAAAGTGGCGGTACGTCGGGTCTTCGGGGTTGGCGGGCCCGTACCAGCGAATCGGCATGTTTGACGGATGGGCCCTTCGTGCGCTGAAAATGGTCCCATGCGCTTGTAGCTCAGCGGATTAGAGCATCTGACTACGGATCAGAGGGTCGGGAGTTCGAATCTCTCCAGGCGCGCTACTCAGAACCCCCCGGGCCACCGGGGGGTTTTTTGTTGGCCAACCCTGCTGCCGCGGCGGCACCCCTGCCTGGCCGATCTGACCCCGCCGTCACGGGCGCCTGCCCACGGCCAGAGGCGGGCGCTCGCCGACCCGGTTCTTTACGATCGAATCCTCAGACGATCACAACCTGTCGCCATGGTGGAGAGCTCTTCGTCGGATCAGCAGCGCCCCATTGATGCCTCCCTGGCCGGCAGCGATCCCGCCATCGCCGCCCTGATCAGCAAGGAGCTGCAGCGTCAGCAGGGCCATCTCGAGCTGATCGCTTCCGAGAATTTCGCCTCCCGCGCCGTGATGGAGGCCCAGGGCTCGGTGCTGACCAACAAGTACGCCGAGGGCCTGCCGTCGAAGCGCTACTACGGCGGCTGCGAGCACGTGGACGCGATCGAGGAGCTGGCGATCGAGCGGGCCAAACAGCTGTTCGGAGCCGCCTGGGCCAACGTGCAGCCCCACAGCGGTGCTCAGGCCAACTTCGCCGTTTTCCTGGCCCTGCTCCAGCCCGGCGACACGATCATGGGCATGGACCTCAGCCACGGCGGCCACCTCACCCATGGCTCGCCTGTGAACGTGAGCGGCAAGTGGTTCAAGGTCGTGCAGTACGGCGTCGACCCCGACACCCAGCAGCTCAACTTCGACACGATCCGTCAGCTGGCCCTCGAGCACCGGCCGAAGCTGATCGTCTGCGGCTACTCGGCCTACCCGCGCACGATCGATTTCCAGGCCTTCCGCGCCATCGCCGATGAGGTGGGCGCCTTCCTGCTGGCCGACATGGCGCACATCGCTGGCCTGGTGGCGGCCGGTGTGCACCCCAACCCGGTGCCCGTCTGCGATGTGGTCACCACCACCACCCACAAGACCCTGCGCGGTCCCCGCGGTGGCCTGATCCTCTGCCGTGACGCCGAGTTTGCCAAGCAGTTCGACAAGGCCGTGTTCCCCGGCAGCCAGGGCGGTCCGCTTGAGCATGTGATCGCCGCCAAGGCGGTGGCCTTCGGGGAAGCCCTGCAGCCCTCGTTCAGCACCTACGCCCGGCAGGTGGTGGCCAATGCCCAGGCCCTGGCCGCCCGCATCCAGGAGCGCGGCATTGCCGTGGTCAGCGGCGGCACCGACAACCACATCGTGCTGCTTGATCTGCGTTCGATCGGCATGACCGGCAAGGTCGCGGATCTGCTGGTCAGCGATGTGCACATCACCGCCAACAAGAACACGGTGCCCTTTGATCCCCAGTCGCCGTTCGTGACCAGCGGCCTGCGCCTGGGCACCGCTGCGCTCACCACCCGCGGCTTCGATCAGGAGGCCTTTGTGGAGGTGGCGGATGTGATTGCCGATCGCCTGCTCAACCCTGAAGATGCGCTGATTGAACAGCGTTGCCGCGATCGCGTCGCCGCTCTGGCCCAGCGCTTCCCGCTGTATGTGTCTGAGCGGCAGCTGCAACCGGCCTGAGGGCCGCAGGGGCCTCCTGCTGGCAGGCCGTCGACTGCCGGCGGCACGCTCCCTAAGCTGATCGCACCGACCAGCTCACCGGCCCCTCCTCCGACCGTGCACCGCTCGTGATGATCTCCAGCCGGCCGGATCTTGCCGCGGTGGTTGCCTTTGGATTGGCGGCCCTGTTGACGGCCTTGATCGTGCCCCTGGTCCGTCGGGCTGGACTGCGCTGGGGGTTGATTGATCCTCCGGATGCCCGCAAGCAACACACCACGCCGATGGTGCGCCTCGGTGGCATCGGCATCGTGGCCGGTTTCGTCGTTGCTCTGCTGATCCTCTGGATGCTGGGTGGCTTCGTGCAGCTGCCCCAGCCGGACAATCCGATCTGGACCACCCTGGCCGGCTGTCTCTGTTTCTTCGTCATCGGCCTCGCTGACGACCTGTTCGCCCTGCCTCCTCTGCCTCGCCTGGTGCTGCAGCTGGGCGTGGCCGCGGCGGTCTGGAGTCAGGGGGTGCGGATCGGTTCGATCGAGCTCCCCTTCGGTCTGCTGGGTCATGATCCCGGCGTCATCGACCTCTCGCCCGGCTTCAGTCTGCTGGCCACGGTGCTCTGGCTGGTGGGCATCACCAATGCCATCAACTGGCTCGATGGTCTCGATGGCCTGGCCGCTGGGGTCAGCGGCATCGCCGCCGTCGGCCTGCTGTCGGTGAGCTACAGCCTCAACCAGCCGGCACCGGGTCTGCTGGCGGCGGCGCTGGCGGGGAGCTGCCTCGGTTTCCTGCGCCACAACTTCAACCCCGCCCGCATCTTCATGGGCGACGGCGGCTCCTACTTCCTGGGCTTCGCCCTGGCGGCGATCAGCATCATCGGTCCGGCCAAGGCCCTCACCAGCGTCAGCCTGCTGCTGCCGCTGCTGATCCTCTCGCTGCCTGTGGCCGACATGTCGGCCGTGATCATGGGCCGGTTGCGCCAGGGGCGTTCGCCCTTCTATCCCGACCGCCGTCACCTGCATCACCGCCTGTTGCGGGCTGGCGTCAGCCACCGTCGCACCGTGGTGCTGATCTATGCCTTCACCCAGTGGCTGGTGGCCCTGGCCCTGGTGCTGGCCAATGCCGAGCTGCGCTTCCTCTGGCTGGCCCTGGCCACGGCGATTCTGGTGGCTGTGATCGTCATTGCCCGCCGTCAGATTGAGAACGAACACCGCCGTTCCTGAGGCCGCTTGAGCCAGGTTGAACTCCTCTGCATCGGCACCGAGCTTCTGCTCGGCGACATTCTCAATGGCAATGCCCGCTGGCTCGCCCAGCAGTTCGCGGCGCTGGGGCTCACCCATCACCGTCAGGGCGTGGTCGGCGACAACCGCGAGCGCTTGATCGCCGTGCTGCGGGAGATCGCCGCCCGCTCCGAGCTGCTGATCACCACCGGCGGCCTTGGTCCCACCCCCGATGACCTGACC
>JBEDHF010000107.1:0-2931 GCA_041174245.1 Cyanobacteriota bacterium | reverse complement strand
GGCCTGGGTGGGCCTGTTCAACTGGCTTCCGTTTTTCTGGTTGTGTCTGGCGATCCAGCCCTATCTGGCCACCCCCGCCAGCCGCACCAGGCTGGGCCAGTGGATTCTTGCCGGCACGGTGCCGGTGATCGCCGTCAGCCTGATCCAGAAAGCGACGGGTTATGAAGGACTGCTGGAAAGCTTCTGGGGCCTGATCCGCTGGCCGATGGGGCAGCCGGAGACTGGCGCAGCGCTCTTCGACAATGCCAATGTGACCGGCAGCTGGCTGGCCGTCACCTTGCCCTTTCTGGCGGTGGCCTGCCTCGGACCTCGACAAGCCATGGAACGACGGCTGACAGCTGTGGCGATCACCCTGGGCAGCACGATCGCCCTGGTGATCACCAACTCCCGCAATGCGATGGCGGCGGTTCCTGTGATCTGGGCCCTGAGCTGCGGGCGCCGCGGACGGCTGGCTGTGCTGCTGGTGACGCTGGGCTATGGCGCCCTGGTGCTGCTGAAGCTGCAGCACGGGGCACCGGCCCTGGATCCCGTTCTTGATCTGCTGGTGCCCGATCGCCTGATCGGGAAGGTCCTGAAAACGATCAGCGAACGCCCGGAGTCTCTCCGCTACGCCAACCGGTCAACGATCTTCGCTGCCGCCCTGGGTCACATCGCTTCTGCCCCCTGGTTCGGCCTTGGGGAGAACGGCTTCAGCCTGGTGTATGCCCGCGATGTGATCCGGATGAATGGGGCGCTGCCACCGACAGGTGGCATCCTGCATAGCCACAACCTGTGGCTGGAATTCGCCGTGAGTCATGGACTGCCTGCGCTGGTGCTGCTGATGTCCCTGGTCGGCCGGTCCGTGAAGCAGGCGCTGCCGCTGCTCTGGACACGGGCCGAAGGCAGCGATCGGGCCTGGCTGCTGGCCACGTTGGCGATGCTCTGGGTTCACCTTTGGGACATTCCGAGCTTCGATGCCCGCATCAACGTGCTCGACTGGCTGCTGGTGGCAGGGATCGCCTGCATCGCCTGCTCAAGACCTGTCGAGGCTCAGCCCCGTCCGCTGGCGTCAACCTGAACGATCCCCGGCTCAGGCCTGGAAGCTGCAGAGCGCTGCCACTCCAGATCCGGGGTGGCTGACGCAGGCGGTCTGGGAGATCGCAGAACCCCAGCCAGGCCTGAATCGAAGGTCTCAAGGACGCAAGACCGCCGCGATCGCCTCCCGATCCGTCAGGGGCAGACGCAGCTCCTCGCCCTCCCCCGCCAGTCGACGCAGGCGCAGCTCGCCCGCCAGGGCTTCGTCGTCGCCGATCACGGCCACCCAGGCAGCGGCGCTGCGATCGGCGCGCTTGAACTGCTTGGCGAAGGCCGCGCCGCTCAGATCCAGCTCCACCGCCAGGCCGAGGCGACGCAGCGCCAGCGTCAGCACCAGCGCCTGGGGTTCGGCCTGTTCACCGCGGCTGACCACATACAAATCCGGCGCCTTCTCGAGCGCCGCCGCCTGATCACGGGCCTGGGAGAGCAGCAGCACCAGCCGCTCCATCCCCAGGGCCCAGCCGATTGAGGCCGTGGCGGGCCCACCGAGCTGCTCCACCAGACCGTCGTAGCGGCCACCGCCGCAGACCGTGGCCTGCGCCCCGAGCTGATCGCTGGTGATCTCAAAGGCGGTGTGGCTGTAGTAGTCGAGGCCGCGCACCAGCCTGGGGTTGAGGGTGAAGGGAATGCCGAGGGCGTTCAGGCCCGCCTGCACCTGCTCAAAGCGCTGGCGGCTCTCGGGGGCCAGGGCCTCCGGCAGGGTCGGGGCCTGGGCCAGCAAGGCCTGGGTGGCGGCATTCTTGGAATCGAGGATGCGCAGCGGATTGCGCTCCAGTCGGTCGCGGGAATCAGCATCGAGGGCATCGGCACGATCCTGCAGCCAGGCCACCAGCGCCTGGCGGTAGCGGGCGCGATCCTCGCTGCTGCCAAGGGTGTTGAGCTCCAGGGCCAGGCCGCTGAGGCCGAGATCGGTAAGCAGATCCCAGGCCAGGGCGATCACCTCGACATCGCTGCGGGGATCGGCCACCCCGAGCATCTCGACGCCGATCTGATGGAACTGGCGCTGACGACCGGCCTGGGGGCGCTCGTAGCGGAACATTGGCCCGCCGTACCAGAGGCGCTGCATCCCCTGGCTGAGGAGGTTGTGCTGGATCGCGGCCCGCACCACCGAGGCCGTGCCTTCGGGCCGGAGGGTGCAGCTGCGATCACCGCGATCGCTGAAGGTGTACATCTCTTTGCCCACCACATCGGTGGCTTCACCGATGCCGCGGGCGAAGAGCTCGGTGGCTTCGAGCACGGGGGTGCGGATCTCGCGCAGGGCGGCCCGCTGGAAGTGACGCCGGGCCGTGGCCTCGATGTGCTGCCAGAGGGCGGTGTGCTCGGGCAGCAGATCCACCATTCCCCGCAGGCTCTGCAGCTTCTCCACGCGTTCCGGATCCGTTCGCACTGCAGCCATCTTCTGTGATCACGGGTGGACCGCAGCGGGCCGGCAGCGGCGGGTGCGGGGCTCAAGGTTGAATGGCAGAAAGTCACAGCGCGCGTGGGTCCAAGCCCCAAGGCCAACCCGTTCCCAAGGCAGCACCTGGTGCTGGCCGGTGGCGGCCACAGCCATGCCCTGCTGCTCAGTCGCTGGCTGATGGCTCCAGGCAGCCGGCCGCCGGGGGCGATGGTGTCGCTGGTGAATCGGGGCAGCACCGCCCTCTATTCCGGCATGGTGCCGGGGCTGGTGGCCGGCCATTACGACCTGGGCGACTGCAGCATCAACCTGAGGCGGCTCTGCGACCAGGCGGGGGTGCGCTTCCTGCAGGCGGAGATCAGCGGCCTGGATCCAGGGGCCCGGGAGCTGCAGCTCGAGGGCCGGCCGCCGCTGCGCTACGACCGCCTCAGCCTCGATCTCGGCGCCGTCACGGACCTGCC
>JBEDHF010000106.1:0-10154 GCA_041174245.1 Cyanobacteriota bacterium | reverse complement strand
CTACTGCAGGGGCCTCTGGTGCCAGCGGCTGCCTGGCCCTCGGGCTCCCCTCAGCCGCGAGCTCCCTCCAGCGGCTGGCCGGCGGCGGCGCAGAGCTCGGCGCTGATCTGCCAGAGGCGTTGCCGCTGCAGAGGATCCCTGGCGGCCGCCGCCACAGGCACCGGCACCGGCCAGCCCTTGAGGCCACCCAGTTGGCTGGGGCCGTAGTGGCCGCCGCCTTCCGCCTCCGGCGCCGTGGCGGCGAAGAGCTGGGGCAGGGCACCCATGGCCGCCGACTGGAACAGCGGATCCATCAGCCGATAGAGCAGCGGTTCGAGCCTGGATCCCGTCAGGGCGATCGAGGTGGGTTGAAGATTGGTTCTGGCCAGACCCGGATGCGCCGCCATCGCCCGCACCCGGCTGCCGCTGGCTGCGAGGCGCTCCTGAAGCTCCAGGGCCAGCATCACGTTGGCGAGCTTGCTCTGGCCGTAGGCCTGCCAGCGATCGTAGCGACGTTCGCCCTGCAGATCGTCAAAGGCGAGGCGGCCGAAATACTGGGCGCCTGAGGTCACCATCACGATCCGGGGATCGGCCTGGGCCTGCATCAGCGGCAGCAGGCGACAGGTAAGCAGATGATGGCCGAGATGGTTGACAGCGAACTGAAGCTCCAAGCCATCGCTGCTGAGGGTGCGCGGTGGCGCCATCACCCCGGCATTGTTGATCAGCAGATCCAGGCGGCCGTAATCCGCGGCGATGCGCTCGGCCGCTGCGGCCACGCTGGCCAGGGAGGAGAGATCGAGATCGATCGCATCCACGGAGGCGCCGCTGGTCCAGAGCGCCTGGCGAGCCGCCTCGGCCCTGGCCCTCGAGCGGCAGGCCAGCAGCACGGTGGCGCCACGCTGCAGCAGGGCCCGGGCCGTTTCCAGGCCGAGGCCACTGTTGGCTCCAGTGATCAGGGCGACCTTGCCGCTCTGATCCGGCATGGCCTCAACGGTCCAGCGTTGGCGAGCAGCCACGGGAAGCACCTCCAGGAGGTCGCTGTTCTAGCCAGACACCCCGGCCTCAGGGGAACGGGCCGGCTGCCAGGGCAGAGTCAGGAGAGCTCAACGCCCGGTCCAATGGCCCCGATCCCTGAATCGCTCCGCGTCCGTCTGCAGATCTTCGGGGCGATGTTGGTGCCGGTGATCGGCCTCGGCCTCTGGCTGAACGCCCAGGGCTTCTTCCAGAGCCCCTGAGGCCGGCTCAGGACTGCCGGGGTACGCCCTGGCTGGCGGCTTGCAGGGTCCAGAGGGCCAGCCCACCGCCGCGACCGCGGGCCGCCAGCCAGCCCTCCTCGCGATCCAGGGCGATCAGGGCGAAGAACGGTTGGCGCCTGGAGCGCTGCAGGCTGGAGGCCTCCAGCTCCGCCGGCAGCTGGCGTTGCCAGAGCAGTCGCTCGCCCCAATGGAGGGCCAGCGTGTCAAAGCCGAAGACCAGCAGCGGTCGCTTGCCAACCAGCAGCCCGAAGCCGGAGAACTCAAGCCTGAGGGCGGCCAGGGACACCCGGTTGCGCAGGGGAAAGCGGCCATCCGCCTGGCACTCCCCCAGTTGCAGGCAGGCGCCGAAGCTGCGCAACAGCGCCGCAGTCAAGGGAATCGGCTGCGCTCCCCTGGCGCTCCAGAGCTGCGCCAGCAGCCAGGTGCCCGTGAGCGGATGGGGCGCGGAAGCGGCGCCTGAGCCGCCCAGGCCCGTGCCGCGCTGCCGGGCCTCAAGCTCCAGGGCCCGCAGGGCCGCACCATCAGGTCGCCGCATCGGTGGTGGTCGTGGCCTTCCACGTTGGCAGAGCCTCAGGCCGACGCCAGCGGACAATGGCCTGGACCACACCCCCTGGCCACCGCCATGCAGGATCCGCCGGCAGGCGCCCGGGAGAGGCAGCTGATCGAGGCCCAGACGCCCCTGCTGAACCGTGCCGCCGCCGCCCTCGAGGCCTGCAGCCACTGGAGCCTGGAGACGCCGATGGTGCTGGTGCAACAACCCCCCGCCCAGGAGGGCCGACTGGTGCCGATCGGTCAGCTCGGCCTCTGGCTCGAGCACCTGCCGGCCGCCCTCGATCGCTTCGTGCATCGCCGCCAGCAGGGCCTGCCGCTGGACACGGCCTACCGCCTCAGCCTCCGGGAAGGAGGCGACGACTTTCAGCTCGCCTGGGAGCGCATGCAGGACCGCCATCCCCTGGTCTGCCACGACGATCTGGTGCGCTTCGCCGCCCTCTGCCAGAAGGGATTCGGCCGCGACCCCAGGCAGTTGTTGGTGGTGGTGTGCTGGCCCGAGCAGGTGAGCGCCTTCCTGCTGTCCTGCCAGAAGCAGGGCCCCTTCCCCGGCTCAGACCGGCCGCTGCCGTGAAGGCAGAGACGCGTTGATCGGTGTCTCTGCCCTCGCCTGATTGGCTCAGACGGTGGCCATGTGGCGCATCAGATCGATGCACTTGCAGCTGTAGCCCCACTCGTTGTCGTACCAGGCCACCAATTTCACGAAGGTGTCGGTGAGGGCGATGCCGGCATTGGCATCAAACACCGAGGTGCAGCTCTCACCGAGGAAGTCGGTGCTCACCACCTCGTCTTCGGTGTAGCCGAGGATGCCGGCCATCGGTCCCTCGGCGGCGGCCTTCATCGCTGCCTTGATCTGGTCGTAGCTGGCGGGCCGGGCCAGATTCACGGTCAGGTCCACCACCGACACATCCGGGGTCGGCACCCGGAAGGCCATGCCGGTGAGCTTGCCGTTCAGCTCGGGGATCACCCGACCCACGGCCTTGGCGGCACCGGTGGAGCTGGGGATGATGTTCTGGGCCGCGCCGCGACCACCGCGCCAGTCCTTGACCGAGGGACCATCCACGGTCTTCTGGGTGGCGGTGGTGGCATGCACCGTGGTCATCAGACCATTGACGATGCCGAAGTTGTCGTGGATCACCTTGGCCATCGGCGCCAGGCAATTGGTGGTGCAGCTGGCGTTGGAGACGATGTCCTGACCGGCGTAGGTGGTGTGGTTAACGCCCATCACGAAGATCGGGGTGGCGTCTTTGGAGGGAGCGCTCATCACCACCCGCTTGGCGCCGGCATTGATGTGGGCGCGGGCCGATTCATCGGTCAGGAAGAAGCCGGTGCTCTCCAGCACGTAATCGGCGCCGACAGCCCCCCAGTTGAGGTTGTTCGGATCCCGCTCGGCGGTGATTCGGATCGTCTTGCCGTTGACCACGAGCTGACCGTTCTGCACGGACACCTCACCCTGGAAGCGGCCGTGGGTGGAGTCGTAGCGCAGCATGTACGCCAGGTACTCCACATCAATCAGGTCGTTGATGCCCACGACCTCGACATCGGCCAGCGTCATCGCGCGGCGGAAGGCGAGACGACCAATGCGGCCGAAGCCATTGATGCCGATGCGGATGGTCATGGAATTGCGTGCGGAGCAAGCGATCAATGGCGACCAGATTAAGGGGAGGACCTCTGGGGCTCCGGCTTGCCCAGCAGAGCGACCAGGGGAATCGCCACCAGGAAGACCAGACCGACCACCCGGAAGACATCGCCGAAGGCCAGCAGCGCCGCCTGCCGGTCCACCTGATGACTCAACAGCGTCAGGGCGGTGGCGCCCGGATCCCCGCTGCTGCCCTGCTGCTGCAGCCAGGCCTGGAGACCGATCAGGCGCTGCTGCAGCAGGGGATTGGTGCTCGCGAGGTGCTCAACCAGCGCGGCCCGGTGCACGGCCCGCTGATGATCAAGAACCACCGTCAGCACCGCGATGCCGAAGGTTCCGCCCAGCTGACGGGTGAGGTTGTAGAACCCGCTGCCGGCACCCACCGCTTCCCTGGGCAGGGGTCCGAGGGTGGCCAGGCTCAGGGGCAGGAACATCATCACCGTGGTCACGCCGCGGAAAATCAACGGCCAGAACAGGGATGACTCACCGCTGTCGGGTCCGATGCCGGAAAGCACCTGCATCGTGGCCACCATCGCCAGGGCACCGAGGCTGATCAGCAGTCGGGGATCGAAGCGGGAGGAGGTCTTGCCCAGCACCGCCATCGTCAGGGCGGAGGCCAGGGCCCCGGGCAGCATCAACAGGCCGGTCTGGGTGGCCGTGTAGCCCAGCACCGACTGGGCAAAGATCGGCACCACGAACACCGTGCCGTACAGCCCCATCCCCAGCACCAGGGAAAACAGGCTGCCGGCGGCCAGGGAGCGATGACGCAGCACCCGCAGATCAACCGCTGGCTCGGGAGAGCGCAGTTCCCAGGCCACAAACACCGGCAGCACCACCACCACCAGCAGGCCCAGCTGGCGGATGCCGGCATCAGCCCACCAGTCGTACTGGTGGCCCTGCTCCAGCAGCAGCTGCAGACCGCCGAGCCCGACCGCCAGCAGGCTGATGCCGATCCAGTCGACCCGGCGGCCCAGGCGCGGCCGCTCCGCCGCCGCCCGGTCGGGTTCCATCCAGGTCAGGGCCATCAACACCGTCAGCAGCCCGAAGGGCACATTGATGAAGAAGATCCAGCGCCAGCCGAGGCTGTCGGTGAGCAGGCCACCGAGGGTGGGCCCCAGGGCCGGGCCGGCCAGCACCACGATGCCGAACACCCCCTGGGCCAGTCCCTGATGCACCTTGGGAACGGAGGCGAAGAGGATCGCCTGGGCCTTCGGCAGCAGGCCACCCCCTAGAAGTCCCTGCAGGATCCGAGCCAGCACCAGGGTCAAGAGATTCGGGGCCAGACCGCAGAGCACCGAGGAGGCGGTGAAGCCGATCAGACAGGCGATGAAGTAGGCGCGCTGGCCGATCAGCTCACTGAGCCAGCCGCTGAGCGGAATCATGATCACGCTGGCCATCGCATAGCCGGTGACCACCCAGCCCACCTCCGCCAGGGTGGCGCCGAGATTGGCCTGGATGTGAATCAGGGCAACGTTGGTGATGCTGGTGTCGATCACCTCCAGCATCGCCCCGATCGAGACCGTCAGAATCACCGCCCATTGGGCCAGGGTCAGGGCGGGGGCTTCGCCGGGCGCCTGCGTGGACGCAACGGCGGCTGGAGCTGCGGAGGGCGCCATCAGCGGCGGATGCGCACCGTGGCCGAGAGCCCGGGAACGAGGCGCGGGCGCAGAGCCGCCGGAATCGTCGAATGGCCGCGACCATCCACCAGTTCAATTCTGACCGTGACCCGCTGCACCACCTTGGTGAAGTTGCCGGTGGCGTTGTCGGGTGGCAACAGGGCGAATCGCGCCCCGGAGGCCGGCGCCAGGCTCAACACCCGCCCGTGCAGCACCACGGAGGGGAAGGCATCGAGGCGCACCTCCGCCGCCTGACCGGGATGCAGGGCCGACAACTGCGTTTCCTTGAAATGGGCGTCCACCCAGGGATGGGAGCCGATCAGGGTCATCAGCGGCTGACCGGGAAGCACCTGCCGTCCCGGCTCGGCGGCGCGGGCCCCGATCCGGCCGCCGCTCGGGGCCAGGAGGGTGTCGTAGGTCAGGGCCAGACGGGCCTCCGCGAGCCTGGCCCTGGCCTGCAGCACCTTGGCGGCAGCAGAAGCGGCCTTCTGGCGATCCACCCCCACCTGCTGGCTGCTGGAGCGGGCCCGTTCGGCGCTGGCGCGGGAGCGCCGCTGCTGGCCGAGGGCCTGCTGATAGGCCGCGCGGGCCCGCTCGACCTCCTGGCGGGAGACGCCCCCCTGGGAGAGCAGGAACTGCAACCGTTGCAGCTCGGCGCGGCTGCGGATCAGTTCCGCCTCCGCCGACAGCTGATCCGCCTCAGCGAGGCTGCGGTTGGCAGCAGCCGCAAGCTGGCTGCTGCCGGTCTGACGGCCCAGGGCCTGGGCCTGACGCTCGGCATCGAGCAGGTCGGCCTCGGCGCGTTGCACTCCGGCGATCGCATCGCGGGGATCCAGCCGCACCAGCAGCTGGCCAGCGCGCACGGCCTGGTTGTCCTGAACCGCCACGGCCGCGATCGTGCCCGGAACCCGGCTGGAGATCTCCGTGATCGCCGCCTGGAGCTGGGCGTCATCGGTTTCCTCCACACCCCAGTGATCCAGGGCCCAGGCGCCGATGCCGGCACTGGCCGCGACGGCGAGCACCGTCAGCAACCAGAAGCGACGGGAGCGACCGGCAAGGGCCTGAACAATCGAAGGCCGGGATCCGCTCGGCATGGCTGGGGACCGTTGATCGGTCACCCTATGGGAGCGGCATCGGCCGTCGCCAGAGCGGCTGATCGGCCCATTTCGGCAGCCTCCTCGGCGGCGGTGCCCGCAGGCTCAGACGGCGCAGGCGCCGCACCCTCAGCGTCGGGCAGCTCCGCCGCCATGGTGGTGAGCCACTCCATCAGCTGCTCGATCTGCTTCTCGATCGGCAGCACCCCGAGGCCACGCACCAGCACCTTGGCGATGCTGCCGCCACCGGCCTGGTACACCAAGCGCCCATGCAGGTGCTGGGGCAGTCCCTGGCGCAGCCGTCGGAAGGCCGGCTCCTCCATCGGGGTCTCGAGCACGATGTTGGGCTTCTCCGGACGGATGCGCGAGAAACCGCAGCGACGGGCGATCAGCTTCAGCTCCATCAGCAGCAGCAGCGACTGCACCGGTGCCGGCAGGGCGCCGTAGCGGTCGATCCAGGCGGCAGCCAGCTCCAGCAGCCCCTCGCGGTTGCTGCAATCGGCCGCCGCCCGGTAGGCCGCCATCTTCTCGTCGCTTTCGGTGATCCAGTCGGCGGGGATGAAGGCGGTCAGCGGTAGATCGATCTGGGTGTCCTCCACCGCCGGAATCTCCTGGCCCTGGATCTCGGCCAGACACTCCTGCAGCATCTCCATGTAGAGGTCGAAGCCGATCGCCTCCATCTGGCCGCTCTGCTCAACGCCGAGCAGGTTGCCGACGCCGCGGATCTCCATGTCGCGCATCGCCAGCTGATAGCCGCTGCCCAGCTGGGCGAACTCCTGAATCGCCCGCAGGCGCTGACGCGCCGCTTCCGACAGCGAGGCGGCGCCGGGATAGAACAACCAGGCGTGGGCCTGGATGCCGCTGCGACCGACCCGACCCCGCAGCTGGTACAGCTGGGCGAGGCCGAAGCGATGGGCGTCCTCGATCAGGATCGTGTTGACGCGCGGAATGTCGAGGCCGCTCTCCACGATCGTGGTGCAGAGCATCACATCGGCTTCACCGGCGTTGAAGGCCACCATGGCGCTCTCCAGCTCCCCTTCCGGCATCTGGCCGTGGGCCACCAGCAGCCGCAGGCCGGGAATCATCGTCCGCAGTTCGGCCGCCACGTCTTCGATCCCCTCCACCCGCGGCACCACATAGAAGACCTGACCGCCGCGGTCCAGCTCCTGGCGGATGGCGCTGCGCACCGCCTCGTCATCGCGGGCCGCCAGATGGGTCTTGATCGGCCGCCGCAACGGCGGTGGCGTCGTGATCAGGCTCATCTCCCGCACCCCCGAGAGGCTCATGTAGAGCGTGCGCGGAATCGGTGTCGCCGAGAGGGTGAGCACATCGACATCACGGCGCAGGGCCTTGATCTTTTCCTTCTGGTTGACACCGAAGCGCTGCTCCTCATCCACCACCAGCAGACCGAGGTCGCGGAAGGTGGTGCCTTTGCCGAGCAGCTGGTGGGTGCCGACCACCACATCCACCACGCCGCCGGCGAGATCGTCGAGGATCGCCTTGCGTTCGGCGGTGGTGCGGAAGCGGTTCAGCAGCGCCACCTTCAAGGGGTAGGGCGCAAAACGCTCGCTCAAGGTGCGCCAGTGCTGCTGGGCCAGCACCGTGGTGGGGGCCAGCAGCGCGCATTGCTTGCCCGCCGTGATCGCCTTGAAGATCGCCCGGATCGCCACCTCGGTCTTGCCGAAACCGACATCCCCACAGACCAGACGATCCATCGGCTGGGCCCGCTCCATGTCGCGCTTCACCTCAGCGATCGCCTTCACCTGATCTGGGGTCGGTTCGTAGGGGAAGGAATCCTCAAGTTCGTTCTGCCAGGGACCATCGCCCGGAAACGCGAAGCCCGGCGCCTGGTGCCGTTCGGCGTACAGCTTGACCAGGTCGACCGCCACCTTGCGCACGGCCTTGCGGGCCCGCTCCTTGGCCTTCGCCCAGGCGGTGCCGCCCATGCGGTTCAGGTCGGGGGCCGATTCGCCGGTGGCGCGGTAGCGGCCCAGGCTTCCCAGCTGGTCAGCCGCCACCCGCAACAGGCCATCGGCGTACTGCACCACCAGGTAATCGCGGGATTCACCGCTGATCGCCAGCTTCTCGATCCGCAGGAACTGACCGATGCCGTGGTTGCGGTGCACCACGAAATCACCGGGCCGCATCTTGTTCGGATCGACCGTGCGGCTGGCGGCACGGCGACGCCGGCGCACGTAGCCGCTGGAGGCAAGGCTGTGCTGGCCGAAGAACTCCCGGTCGGTGATCAGCACCAGCTTCCAGGCCGGTAATTGCAGACCCTCCAGTTCGGCTGTGCCTCGGATCTTGAGCGCCACCGGCGTGTTCTGCTCGATCAGCCGCTCGATCGCCGGCGTGTCCTGGGGGTTGGGCACGAAGCGGGTGATGCAGTCGTGCTCCTCAAGCAGGGCCACGGCCCGCGAGGGCTGGGCTGACAGCAGCCAGAGGCGGGCTTTCTCCCGCTGGTGGTCCTTGATCAGTCCCGCCAGCCGCCCGAACTGATTCGGATAGGCCGGCACGGGACGACTGGCCAGATCAAAGCTGTTCGGATGTCGATCGCTCTCTTGCAGCTCCTCAAGATCGAAGCCGTCGAAGGAGTTGATCTGCGCCAGTGCCTCCTGCGGGTCACGGTGCAGCAACGGTTCGAGCTGCTCGGCGAGGGTCTCGCCGTGGTGGCTGGCGGCGTGATCGACCCACTGCTGCCCATGGGCTAGGCAATGGCGGCGGCCATCGACGGCGATCCAGGTGCTTGGCTCCAGGTAATCGAGCAGCGAGGCGGGCCGGCCCCAGGCCAGACCCATCAGGCGCCGCATCCCCTCGGGGGTGCCGCCTTCCAGCAGTTGATCAAGCTGGGCCGGCTCCAGCAGCGCCTCAAGCCCATCCGGCATCGAGGCCCGCAGGGCCTCGGCCACCAGCGGCCCATAGCCGGTGGGCGTCAGACGCACCAGCTCAATCGGATCAAGCGAGCGCTGGCTGGCTGGATCAAACTCCCGCAGCTTGTCGAGGTCGTCGCCGAAGAACTCCAGCCGCACCGGCAGCTCGGCACTGACCGGAAACAGATCGACGATGTCGCCGCGCCGGCTCCAGGTGCCCTCCTGCTCAATCGTTGGCACCCGCTCATAGCCCAGCTGGCTAAGGGTGGCGGCCAGCTGTTCCAGATCGACCGTGTCACCGCGCCGCAGGGTCAGGCACTGGCCGGCCAGCACCGCCGGCGGCGGCAGATGCGGCTGCAGGGCCCGCTCGGTCGCCACCACGGCCAAGGGCCGTGCCGGGCGCCCGCCTTCCGTCGCGGCAGCCTGGCGTTCCACCAGCTCGCTGAGCACCTGCAACTGTCCCCAGGTGATCTCGGTGGTGGGATCAAAGGCCTCATAGGGCGAGCCTTCGCTGGTGGGGTAGAGCTGGGCGCTGCTCCAGCCCATCAACTCCAGCAGCGAGGCCCAGCGGCCGGCCTCCTCCAGGGTTGGCACCAACACCAGCAGCGAACCGCCGGCCTGACGCGCCAGAGCACTGGCGATCAGGGCCCGGGCCGGACGGCCGCCGCCGCTGAGCCGCAGACGATCGGCACGGCGGCTGCGCTCCAGCACCTCCCCGGTGAGGGGCACCTGCTGCAGCTGGCGCACCAAGGCGGTGAGGGGCATCGAAGCGATCGGGTGGCAGCTCCCGATCTTCGCAACCGGGGGGAGACGCCGTGAGCGGCGTTCAGGCCGGCGTTGGGCTCAAGGCCTGAATCAACTGCTCCTCGAGCAGCATGTTGAACTGCAGGAGCTGCTGATCACTGAGGTGCTGACGGCTGGCGCACTGGAAGTGAAGCTCCAGGAACAGCCGCCCCTGATCCGGATCCCAGCCCAGACGCCGGAGCAACTCATCACACTGCTCCAGCAGATCGCGGCGGCGCAGCGGCAGCGGCACCAGGGCCGGGTCTGCGCCGGGAGACAGCTGGGCCAGGGCCTGGAGATAGGCCACCAGATCGCCGTAGCGGGTCAGGCGACTGCGGCTCGGATGCCCGAACGCCCGTTGCAGATAG
>JBEDHF010000105.1:0-6003 GCA_041174245.1 Cyanobacteriota bacterium | reverse complement strand
AGGTGCGGGTGGGGGCGAATTCCCCGAGCTTGTGGCCCACCATCTGCTCCGTCACGTAGACGGGCACATGGGATTTGCCGTTGTGGACGGCAATGGTGTGGCCGATCATCATCGGCAGGATGGTGGAAGCGCGCGACCAGGTCTTGATCACGGACTTGTCACCGGCCGTGTTCTGCTTCTCAACCTTCCGCAGAAGGCTGTCGGCAACAAACGGGCCTTTTTTGAGTGAACGTCCCATGGCGAATTAAGCGAACTGCAATGCGGTGTTGACCATCAGGAATCGCGTCCGCCACGGCTCCGTTTGGAGGTGCGGCGACGTTTCCGGAGCACAAACCGATTGCTGGGTTTGTTGCGCTTACGGGTCTTGAGGCCAAGGGCGGGCTTGCCCCAGGGGGTGACCGGACCGGAGCGGCCGATCGGGGCCCGACCCTCACCACCACCATGGGGGTGGTCGCAGGGGTTCATCACACTGCCGCGCACCTGGGGACGGCGACCGAGCCAGCGCTTGCGGCCGGCCTTGCCCAGGCTGGTGTTGCGCACTTCAGCGTTGCCGACTTCGCCGAGGGTGGCGTAGCACTCACGACGGACCAGGCGCACCTCGGTGGAGGGCAGCTTCAGGGCGACGTAGTCGCCTTCTTTGGCCATCACCTGGGCGCTGGCGCCAGCGGTGCGGACCATCTGACCACCGCGACCGGCGTAGAGCTCGACGTTGTGAACGCTCGAACCGAGGGGAATCGCCGAGAGGGGCAGGGCGTTGCCGACTTCGATCGGCGACTCAGGACCGGAGACCAGGGTCTGACCCACGGTCACACCAGCCGGAGCCAGGATGTAGCGCTTCTCACCATCGGTGTAGAAGAGCAGCGCCAGGCGGGCGTTGCGGTGCGGGTCGTAGTGGATCGCGGCCACGCGAGCGACGACACCGTGCTTGTCGCGACGGAAATCGACCACGCGATAGAGGCGCTTGTGACCGCCGCCACGGTGGCGGCAGGTGATCACACCACGGTTGTTGCGGCCCTTGAGGCGGTGCTTGGCCACCACCAGGCCACGCTCACGCTTCTTGCCGGTGACTTCGCTGAAGTCGCTGACAACCAGGGTGCGGGTGCCGGGGGTGTAGGGGCGGTACTTACGGATAGCCATGTTGGTTCAGACCCCCTCAGGACTCAGGGAACAGCTGGATGGCATCGCCATCAGCCAGACGCACCACCGCTTTCTTCACCTGGGCGCGCTTGCCGGCGAAGCGTCCCACCCGACGGGTGCGACGGGGCGGGTTCATGGTGCTGATGCCGATGACGCGCACGTCGAACAGCTGCTCGACGGCGGCCTTGATGTCAGGCTTGGCGGCCCGATGGTCCACCTCAAAGGTGTACTGGTTGATCTCGAGGGCACGGGTGGCCTTCTCGGTGATCAGCGGCCGACGGATCACATCCGCGAGCCGGCTGGAAAAACGTTCAGCCATCGCCGTAGACCTCCTGAATCTTCGCGAGTGCCTCTTCACCCACCACCAGCTTCCTGGCGTTGAGCAGATCGAACACGTTGAGCTGATCGGCGGCGATCAGCTTCACCTTCTCGAGGTTCCGCACCGAACGGCGGATCACGTCGGAAGGGTTGTCGAGGATCACCAGCACCTTGGTGTCCGCTTCGATGCCGAAGCGGCCGAGGGCAGCGGTGATCTCCTTCGTTTTGGGCGTCTCCATGCCGGCGCCGAAGCCCTTCACCACGATCAGATCGTCGAGGCGGCTCATCAGCGCCGTGCGCAGGGCCAGACGACGCTCCTTGCGGTTCATCGCCAGGTTGTAGCTGCGCGGCTTCGGTCCGAAGACCACACCACCACCGGGACGCAGGGGTGTGCGGATCGAACCCTGACGGGCGCGACCGGTGCCTTTCTGCTTGTAAGGCTTGCGACCACCACCGGCCACTTCAGCCCGGGTCAGGGTGCTGGCAGTGCCCTGGCGGGCATGGGCCAGCTGCCTCACGACGGCGCGATGCACCAGGTCGTTGGCGGAGGTTTCCTTGGCGACCTTCAGGTCGAGGCTGGCCTTGCCGGCTGCCTTGCCCTGCCAATCGCGGATTTCACAGTTAGCCATCTCGTTCCTCCTCAGTTCCCGGCCTTGGCGCCCACCCGATTCGCCGGGCGGATGTTGAGCAGTGCACCGGGCTTGCCGGGGACAGAGCCTTTCACCACGAGCAGGTTGCGCTCAGCGTCAACCTTCAGGATCGTCAGACCGCGGGTGGTGATCTGCTTGCCGCCGTAGCGACCGGCCATGCGCTTGCCGGGGTACACGCGACCCGGCGTCGTGCCGGCGCCGGTGGAGCCGGGCTCGCGGTGGTTCTTCGAACCGTGGGTCATCGGACCACGGCTGAAGCCGTGGCGCTTCTGATAACCGGCGAAACCACGACCGATCGTGTCGCCGCTCACATCGACCTTCTGGCCCGCCTCGAAGGCGGTGACGGTGATGGCGGCACCCAGCTCGAGACCGTCGACGCTGTCGACGCGGTACTCGCGCAGGTGGCGCAGCAGCTCGTCGCCCGACTTGGCGAGGTGACCCTTGGCAGGCTTGTTGACAAGCTTGTCGCGGGTTTCGCCGAAGCCGACCTGGACGGCGGTGTAGCCGTCGCTGGCGGAGCTCTTGAGCTGGGTGATTCGGCAGGGGCCAGCTTCGATCACGGTGACCGGAATGGACCTGCCTTCTTCATCGAAGAACTGGGACATGCCCAGTTTCTTCCCAAGAATGCCGATGGACATAGGAGGGGGAACAACGCCAGCTGAACCACCGCACGGGTCGGGCCGCAAGGCTCGATCGTGCAGAGAGTGCTGAATCGACGTTCGCTGGAAAACCGGTCAGAACGCCCGAGCAGGAGCGGCGCCTAGCGCCTTCTCTTGCATGGGTTGATTGGAACGGTGTCCCGTTCCTGTTCGGTAGGGCTAGCGCGTCGAAGCAGCGGGCTGGGACTTGCGATTCCTGGGACATACGGAGATGTCCGGAGGGTGTTGCAGTTTCCCGACGGCTGGAACAGCCCGGAGGCTGCCCTGGCCGTACTGGCCGGGGAAGGATCACCACCAATCAATGGCGACCCTGCACATCGCCCTGGAGGCCCGGCTAGCGGACGGGCACAGACACAAATGTGCAAGCAAAGAGACTACCTCACCGCCTGCACCCCTCCCTCACACCCTGGGCGAGATGGTGCTGGCTGGTTCCGGGGGCGCCGTCTAGCTCCTGTCGGTCAGTTGTTAGCAGGTGCCGGCCCGCGCTTGCTGCCCTTGCTGGCCCCTGTGCTCGCTCCCCTGGAACGACAGTGTGCGGGTTTTCGGTCGCCGGGCTGCCCCGCTGACGCCGCTGGCTGCCAGACTGCCCCAAGCCCTGACTGCTTCGATGCCCCTGCTGCTCACCGGCCGCGGTTTCCGCCAGCAGCTCGAGCGCTGTGGTGCCCTGGCCCTGTTCGCCCCCCTGGAGGGTGGTGCTGAGACCCGCCTGCTGCGGCGCCTGCGTGCTGCCGGTTACCAGGCGCTGATGACCTCCGCCCGTGGTCTTGGCGATCCGGAGACCTATCTGTTGCAGCTGCACGGCGTTCGTCCGCCCCACCTCGGTCACCAGAGCGTTGGTCGTTCCGCTGCCGTCGGCGAGGTTCAGCAGGTGATGCCTCAGCTCGGCCCCCTGTTGGCCAGCGGTCGTCCGGTTGTGCTCTGGCTGCTTGAAGGCCAGGTGCTGTCGGCTGCAGAGCGTGGGTCCCTGGTCGCCCTCTGCCGTCGCGAGCCGAAGCTTCGCATCGTGGTGGAGATGGGAGGCGCCCGGGCCCTGCGCTGGCAGCCCCTGCAGGACCTCGTTGCGGCCTGAGTTCCTGCCGTCCTCCCCGGAGCTTGCCCTGGCCCAGGGGCGCTGGGTGAAGGTGATCGGCGGCGCCAGCAACCAGGACCTTGAGGCCCTGGAGGATCTGGCCGGCCTGTTCAGCCTTGCCGGCATCCATTGCCTCGATGTGGCCGCCGATCGTGCGGTGGTCGCCGCCACCCGTCGTGGCATCGCCTGGGCTGAGGCCCGTGGTGCCCGCGCACCCTGGCTGATGGTCAGCCTCAGCGACGGTGTCGATCCCCATTTCCGCAAGGCCTGGTTTGATCCCGGCCGCTGCCCCAGCGACTGCTCACGTCCCTGTGAGCGCGTCTGCCCGGCCCTGGCCATTCCCGCCGGAGCGGCGGTGCTGGAGGAGCGCTGCTACGGCTGTGGCCGTTGTCTGCCGGCGTGTCCCCATGGCCTGATCAGCGAGCGTCAGCATGTGCTTGCGGCCGAGGCGGTGCCAGGCCTGTTACGCGATCTGCGCCCCGATGCGGTGGAGCTGCACACCCGGATCGGCCGTCAGGCTGCCTTCGCGGAGCGGGTGGCCCAGTTGCGTTCCTCGGGTGTGGGACTGCGTCGTGTCGCCGTCAGCTGTGGTCTGGAGCCTCCGGAAACGTTCGAGACCCTGGCGGCCAGCCTCTGGCGGCGCCATCAATGCCTGCGTCAGGCGGGCTTCAAACCGCTGTTTCAGCTCGACGGCCGGCCGATGAGCGGCGATGTCGGTGCCGGGACGGCCCATGCCGCCGTGCAGCTGCTCGATCGACTGGCGCCCCTGGCACCGCCTGGGCCGCTGCAGTTGGCGGGCGGGACCAATGCCCGCACCCTGCCCTTGCTTGAGCGTCGTCCGGCGGCTGCCAGGCGGGCGGCGGGTGTCGCCTTCGGTGGTGTGGCCCGCAGCCTGCTGCAGGACCGGCTCCAGGAAGCGCGGCTGCGCTCCTGCCGGCTGCTCGACGCCGAGGATCTCTGGCCTGGGGCCCTGGCGCTCGCCCGTTCCCTGGTGGAGCCCTGGTTGCTTCGGCCGGGGATCCCAGCCCGCTAGAACGCAGGCAGCACCGCGGCCGCAGTGGCCCGTCTCTCCATCGATTCCGCTGTCCCGACTCCCCCAGGCTCCGCGGCGGTTCCGTCCGCCCCCCTGGCGATGGCGACCCATCGGGTCACCGATGATCTCGATCGCCTTCTGGCGGTGCTGCCGGCACCGGTGCGGCAGGCCCTGAGCGCCGATAAGGACCGCGATCAGCTGTTGGAGGTGGTGCTCGACCTCGGGCGCGTCCCCGAGGCCCGTTACGCCGGCAAGGCTGTCGATCTCGGCGATGTGCCGATCGAACGCGAGGATCTGGCCGCCGTGCTTGGTCGCCTCGGCAGTTTCGGCGGCGATAACCGGGCCGGAATCGAGCGCACCCTGCATCGGATCAGCGCCATCCGCAACCGCACCGGTGAGGTGGTGGGTCTGACCTGTCGGGTCGGCCGGGTGGTGTTCGGTACGGCGGTGCTGGTGCGTGATCTGCTCGACAGCCGCCAGTCGCTGTTGCTGATGGGGCGCCCCGGTGTCGGCAAGACCACGGCCCTGCGCGAGATCGCCCGGGTGCTGGCCGACGATCTGCAGCGGCGGGTGGTGGTGATCGACACCAGCAACGAAATCGCCGGCGATGGCGATATTCCCCATCCCGCCATCGGCCGGGCCCGGCGGATGCAGGTGGCCCGCCCGGAGCTGCAGCACCAGGTGATGATCGAGGCGGTGGAGAACCACATGCCCGAGGTCATCGTCATCGATGAAATCGGCACCGAACTCGAAGCCCAGGCCGCCCGCACGATTGCCGAGCGGGGGGTGCAGCTGGTGGCCACGGCCCACGGCAATGAACTGGCCAACCTGCTCAAGAACCCCACCCTCAGCGATCTGGTGGGCGGCATCCAGTCGGTCACCCTCGGCGATGAGGAGGCGCGCCGGCGGCGCACCCAGAAGACCGTGCTCGAACGGGCGGCTGAACCCACCTTTCCGCTGGCGGTGGAGATGCACAGCCGCCACCGTTGGCTGGTTCATCGCGATGTGGCGCGCACCGTCGATCAGCTGCTGCGGGGCCAGGGCGTGCATCCCCAGATCCGGGAGCTTGATGCCAGTGGCCACTGGCGCCTGGAAGAACCGGAGGAGCCGCCCATCCCCCCTCGGGACCATCAGGCC
>JBEDHF010000104.1:0-3492 GCA_041174245.1 Cyanobacteriota bacterium | reverse complement strand
GGCCCCGAAGCTTTCGGGTTCGCTCTGGCCGGCACCGGCGCGGAACCGGGACGGCCCGCGGGAGCCACCGCCGTCTGGATCGCGTTCGCGTCCATAGCCACCGGCGGAGCGATCACTGCCGTAGCCGCTGGCCGCGCGGTCGTCGCCACTGGCCCAGCGATCGTCGTCGCCAGCAGCACCCCTGCGGCTGGCGGCCCGCTCGGGGATGGCGGCCCTGGCCGGCTGACGTCGCTGGCGATAGAAATCGCCGCGGGAGTCGTCGTCATCGCGGGCCGGAATCCGCCGGCTGATCGGCTGCGGTTCGTCGAAGCGGTCGTAGTCGTCGCCGTAGTCGCGGCCCCCGCCCATGCGCGGCCGACTCGGCGGTTCATCGTCGTCGAAATAGGAGGAGCGCCGTGCCTGCTCGGTGGTCACCGAGCGCAGGCGCACGCTCTCATAGGCGAAGAACACGGTGGTTCCCGCCAGCAGAAACTGGCCGAACTGCAGGATCGGATCCAGGCGCCAGCCCTGGAAAATCAGAATGCCACCGCAGAGCAAGCCGACGGCGGCGAAGAAGACGTCGTAATCCCGGGCCAGGGCCGGCTTGAAGTTCCTCATGAAATAGAGGAGTGCTCCGCCCACGGCCAGCACGATTCCAACGATGCTGGCCCAATTCAGGCTGGCATTGACCACAGCGGAGACACCTCAGGCAGGGACCAGGGTCACGGCATCATCGCCATGGCACCGGAGGGTGGGAGCAAGCCGGACGCCGAATCAGGCAGGAACCTGAACGGTGCGGGCAGGCAGACACTCCGGGGACAACCCGAGGTCACTGTAGGCAATGCCGGCAAGGCCTCGGTAAGGCCAAGCCGGCAAGGGCCTCGGGTGTGCGAATCCTCGGGGCGATCAGAGGCGGCGATCGAGGCGATCGTTCTGGGAGATCAGCACCAGGGCAATCGTGATCGGCACCACAACGATCACCGCGCCCCAGACGAGGCTGCTCAGAAAATTGGCGAGGGAAGGGGTCATGGATCGTCGCGTTCCGGCGTCGATCTTAGGGAGGGAAGGCCGGGTTCCTACGATCGGGGTCCCGCTGCTTAGAGCTTTGTGACGGCATCCGCCCTCTGGTCGCCCCTGCAACTGGTGCTGGGCCTGCTGCTGTCGCTGTGGACGCTGCTGTTCCTGTTCCGGATCGTGCTCACCTGGTACCCGAAGGTCGACCTCAGCGTCGGCGCCTGGCGGCTGGTGGGGCTGCCCACCGAGGCCCTGCTCACCCTGACCCGCCGCCTGATTCAGCCGATCGGCGGTGTCGATGTGACGCCGGTGGTCTGGGTCGGTCTGATCTCCCTGGTGCGGGAGTTGCTCGTCGGCCAGCAGGGCCTGATCACCCAGCTGGCGATCAACCATGCCGCCCAGGTGGCGGCCTCGCTCAGCACGTTGCGGCCGGGTTTCGGCGGCTGAGCCGCGCAAAACCGGCCGGGGCCTGGTCGGGCTGCGGGGATCGCTGCCAGGGCCTGGCCCGCCTCAGGCGGGGGGCAGCATGTCCTGTTCGACGAACTTGGTGTGCACGTCCCCGTTCTGGAATTCCGGGCGATCCAGCAGGGCCAGGTGGAAGTCGATCGTGGTTGGGATGCCGGTGATCGCGCACTCCGACAAGGCCCGACGCATCCGCTTCAGGGCGTGCTCGCGATCCACCCCCCAGACGATCAGCTTGCCGATCAGGGAGTCGTAGAAGGGCGGAATCTCGTAGCCGGTGTAGACGTGGCTGTCGACGCGGACGCCTGGGCCACCGGGGGGCAGCCAGCCGGTGATCTTGCCGGGGGCAGGGCGGAAGTTCTGGCTCGGATCTTCGGCGTTGATCCGGCATTCGATCGCGTGGCCGCGCAGCTTGATCTCGGATTGCTGCACGGAGATCGGCTCCCCTCCGGCGATCCGGATCTGTTCGGCGATCAGGTCGACGCCGGTGACGACCTCCGTGACGGGATGCTCCACCTGGATCCTGGTGTTCATCTCCATGAAATAGAAGCTGCCGTTGCGGTCGACGAGGAATTCGACCGTGCCAGCGCCCTCGTAGCCGATGGTGCGGGCGGCGGCCACAGCAGCCTCCCCCATCTGCCGGCGCAGGTCGGCATTGATCGCCACGCTCGGTGCTTCTTCGAGCAGTTTCTGGTGGCGACGCTGAATCGAGCAGTCGCGCTCCCCAAGGTGGATCACGTTGCCGTGACGATCGGCCAGCACCTGCACCTCGACGTGCCGGGGCCGGTCGATGAATTTCTCCATGTAGAGGCCAGGGTTGCCGAAGGCGGCTTCCGCTTCGCCCTGGGCGGCCTTGAACAGGTTCTCGAGCTGGGCGGCTTCCGGCACCAGGCGCATGCCCCGGCCCCCACCGCCGGCGGTGGCCTTGATCATCACCGGGTAGCCCATCGACTCGGCCAGGGCGGCCGCTTCCTGCACCGAGTTCAGCAGGCCTTCGCTGCCAGGGATGGTGGGCACCCCCACCGATTGCATCGTCGCCTTGGCGGTTGATTTGTCGCCCATCGCCCGGATCGATTCCGGCGACGGGCCGACGAAGGTCAGGCCATGGTCGGCGCAGATCTCGGCGAAGCGATCGTTCTCGGCCAGGAAGCCGTAGCCGGGGTGGATCGCATCGGCACCACGGGAAATGGCCGCCGAGAGGATGTTGGGAATGTTGAGGTAGCTCTTGCTGCTCGGCGCCTCGCCGACGCAGACCGCTTCATCGGCCAGCTGCACGTGCAGGGCATTGCGATCGACCGTGCTGTAGACGGCGACCGTGGGGATGCCGAGCTCGCGGCAGCTCCGCAGGATTCTCAGGGCAATTTCGCCGCGATTGGCGATCAGCAACTTGCTGATGGGCATCCGTTCTGCAGGCGCTGAGGGCCGCGTCGGACTGTATCAGTGCTGCTGCATCGACCCGGCCGATCTCCAGCACGGCCGCGTTCGCCCGCCTTGGCCGGGGGGAGCCGATCGGCGCCCGAGCGGCCTCCGCTGGGGTGCTGGCTGGCCTGTGGGTATAGTGGCCAGACGGAACGGCGCTGCCGGATCCGTCCCACCCGGATGGTGGCCCACCAAGGGCGTCCAGCCGATCTCAAGCGGATGTGGTGGAATTGGTAGACACGCACGTTTGAGGGGCGTGTGGCTTCGGCCTTGCGAGTTCAAGTCTCGCCATCCGCATTTTTCTTTTCACAACCTGGCCGGCCAGTCGCTGGAGTCCGATCGCCTGATGACCGAGGGATCTGGATCTGCTGCTTCTGCTCATCCCATCCGGGATCGTGGTGCTTCCGGGGCTGCCGCTCAGGCCAACCGTGATGCGCCGGATCCCTACGGGATCGTGCTGGTGGCCAATGGGCCCGGCGAGCTGAGCACCTGGGTGCGACCCCTGGCCCGCAGGCTGCACCAGCGCCGGCCGTTGCGGCCGCTGCAGCCGCAGGCGCAGGCAGCTCTCACCCTGGTGCTTGTGCCCTGCCCGAACGCCACGGGCTCCGAGCCTCAGGC
>JBEDHF010000103.1:0-16090 GCA_041174245.1 Cyanobacteriota bacterium | reverse complement strand
GATCGGTGCGCATCTGCAGGTCATGCGCTGGAGCTGCGTCGAACGCCCGTAGAGTTGCCGCCACTTCGGCCCCTGCCTGAGAGCGATGCGAGTGCTGTTTGCGGCCGCCGAATGCGCCCCGATGGTCAAGGTGGGCGGCATGGGGGATGTGGTCGGCTCGTTGCCGCCGGCCCTGGCGGCCCTGGGCCACGATGTGCGTCTGATCATGCCGGGCTACGGCAAGCTCTGGAGCCAGCTGTCGATTCCGGCCGAGCCGATGTGGCGCGGTCACACCATGGGCACGGATTTCTCGGTGTTCGAGACCCGTCACCCCAGTTCCGGGCTGCCGCTGTATCTGATCGGCCATCCCGCCTTCGATGGCGAACGGATCTATGGCGGCGAAGATGAGGACTGGCGCTTCACCTTCTTCGCCAGCGCCACGGCTGAGTTTTCCTGGAACGGCTGGAAGCCGCAGGTGCTGCATTGCCACGACTGGCACACCGGCATGATCCCGGTCTGGATGCACCAGGACCCGGACATCTCGACGGTGTTCACGATCCACAACCTCAAGTACCAGGGGCCATGGCGCTGGAAGCTCGAGCGCATGACCTGGTGCCCCTGGTACATGCAGGGCGATCACACGATGGCGGCGGCCCTGCTCTACGCCGATCGGGTCAATGCGGTCTCGCCCACCTATGCCCAGGAGATCCGCACCCCTGAATACGGCGAGAAGCTGGATGGGCTGCTGAATTTCATCAGCGGCAAGCTGCGCGGCATCCTCAACGGCATCGACGAAGCCGACTGGGATCCGGCCACCGATGCCACCCTGCCGGCCCGTTTCAGCCCCACCGATCTCGCCCCCCGCGCTGAGAACAAGCGGGCCCTGCAGGAGCGCATGGGTCTGGCGGTGAATCCGGACACCTACCTGATGGGGATGGTGAGCCGCCTCGTTGATCAGAAGGGGGTCGACCTGCTGCTGCAGGTGGCCGATCGGGTGCTGGCCTACACCGACAGCCAGATCGTGGTGCTGGGCACCGGCGATCGCGGCCTTGAAAGCGGCCTCTGGCAGATGGCGGCCCGCCATCCGGGCCGCTTCGCCGTCTTCCTCACCTACGACGACGCCCTCTCGCGGCTGATCTACGCGGGCAGCGATGCCTTCCTGATGCCCAGCCGGTTCGAGCCCTGCGGCATCAGCCAGCTGCTGGCGATGCGCTACGGCTCGATCCCGATCGTGCGCCGGGTCGGCGGCCTGGTGGACACGGTGCCTCCTCACGATCCGCGCCAGCATCAGGGCACGGGCTTCGGCTTCGATCGCTACGAGCCGATCGACTTCTACACCTCGATCGTGCGCTCCTGGGAGGCCTTCCGCCACCAGAGCAGCTGGCAGGAGCTGCAGCGCCGCGCCATGACCCAGGACTTCAGTTGGGCCCGCTCCGCTCTCGCCTACGACGCGATGTACCGCGAGGTCTGCGGCGTCAAGGAACCGACGCCCTCCGCCGAGGATGTGGAGCGCTTCTCCCAGGGCCAGGGCGCGGATCCGAGCCTGGAGGGTGGCCGTCCGAGTGAACCGCTCGGTCTGCGTTCCCTGTTCCGCCGTCGCACCAGCGAGGTCTGATGCGCGAGGAGCCCGGCTCCGATCTGCCAGCGCCCTACGTCAGTCCCTGGTCGCTGCTGCGCCAGGACCTGCGGGCGGTGATTGCCAGCTCGGTGCTCTCGCTGCGGGAGGCCCTGCGTCGCAATCGGGAAGGAAGTCTGCCGCGGCCAGCTTTCTGGCCGCAAGCGCTCGCTCCCTTCTACTGGCCGGCGCTGCTGCTGCTGGGCCTGGCTTGTGTTGTCGCCCTCGGGCTGGTGTTGACGCCGCTGCGGATGTCATGGACTGGCGGCGGTTCCGCCCCCGGCCCAGCCCTTTCCCAGGCTCCAACCGCCCAGGACGCTACCGCTGGCACGGCCGCTGCTAAGGCCCTGGAGGCGCCGCCGATGGCAGCGCCTCCTGCGGTGACGGTTGCCCAGCCCGCGCCTGGGGCTGAAGCGCCAGCTGGTCCTGCGGCTCTGGCTGAGCCGTCTGTGACCATCCCGGCGGACCCTGAGCCGCTGGCCGTGTTCACACCACCCCCCAGCCCAGCCCCCAGCGCCGAGCAGATCCTGCTGGCTCGTTTGATCCGGCCTGAAAGCGAGGGGCTGCTGCTCGCTGCCCAGGCCGATCCGGCCCAGTTCCGCCTCTCCCTGGTGCTGGCGGACGCCTTTCGGAACCTGCCGACGGCCCGTCAGCAGCATCTGGCCGAGGGCTGGCAGGAGCAGGCCCGGCAACTGGGTTACGAGCAGCTGGAGCTGCAGGATCTGGCGGGTCAGTGCCTGGCAAGGTCCGCCCGCATCGGCTCCGGCATGATCCTGTTCACGATGGCCTCTGGGACCTGAAGCGATGCGACGCGAGCAGCTCGAGCAGCTCTGGGGAGCGCCCGTCGGGGCGGGGGCAGCCGCGCTGCCGGCGTCGATCGGGTTGCCTTGCACCGATTCGCGGGCCCTGGAGCCAGGCGCTTTGTTTGTGCCCCTGGTGGGCGACCGCCACGATGGCCATCGCTTTCTGGCCCAGGCGGCGGCGGCCGGGGCCGTAGCGGCGTTGGTCCAGCGCGATCACCTGCCGCAGCTCGGCGATCCCGCCGGCTGGCCGCTGCCGGCCTGGTTGGTGCCGGACACCCTGCAGGCCTATCAGGATCTGGCCGGCCTGCATCGCCGTCAACTCGGCGCTGCCGTGGTGGCGGTCACCGGGTCTGCCGGGAAGACCACCACCCGGGAGCTGATCCGGGCCCTGCTGGCCCTGCGGGGGCCGGTGCTCGCCAGCAGCGGCAACGAGAACAACGACATCGGTGTGCCCCTGACGCTGTTGCGGGCCGAACCCGGCCATCGGGCGGTGGTGGTGGAAATGGGCATGCGCGGTCTCGGGGAGATCGCCCGGCTCAGCCGCTGCGCCAGCCCCGATCTGGCGGTGATCACGAACATCGGCACGGCCCACATCGGCCGGCTTGGGAGCCGCGAGGCGATTGCCCAGGCCAAATGCGAGGTGGTGCAGGCCCTCAACCCCCAGGGGCTGGTGGTGATTCCAGCAGGTGATCCCCTGCTGGAGCAGGCCCTGGCTGCGGTCTGGCGCGGTGCGATCCGCCGGGTGGCGCTCAGCAGCGATCCGGAGCTTGCCGGTGCCCCGGCTGCCGACCTGCTGGCCGAGGTGATCGAGGGATCTGATGGGCCGGCGCTGCGCTTGCTCCGGGGCGGCGATGGCGGCCGTGCGCTCCCTCTGCCCCTGGCCGGTCGTCACAACGCCCGCAACCTGCTGCTGGCCCTGGCGGTGGCGGCCAGCCTCGATCCGTTGCCGATCCCAGCGGATGAGCTGGCGACCCTGGCGCTTGATCTCCCTGCAGGGCGCAGCCGCACCGAGGCGATCGCCGGCATCGAGGTGCTCGATGAGACCTACAACGCCTCGCCCGAAGCGGTCCTGGCGGCCCTGGATCTGCTCGCCGCCAGACCCGGCCGCCGCTTTGCGGTGCTCGGCACGATGCTCGAGCTTGGCGAGGAGAGCCTCAACCTGCACCGCAGGGTGGCGGAACGGGCGGCCAGCCTCGGTCTCGATGGTCTGGTGATTGTCGATGGCGGCGCCGAGGGGGAGGTGATGGCGGCGGCAGCCTCCGCATTGGCCCGGGTGGCCAGGGTGGCCTCCGTGGCCGAGGCGCTCGACCCGCTGCAGGCCTGGTTGCAACCCGGCGATCAACTGTTGCTCAAGGCCAGTCGCGGCGTTGCCCTGGAACGGCTGCTGCCGTTGTTGCATCAGGCGCTCAACGGCGGCTGAGCCTCAGCGCTCCAGGGCCCGCTGCAGCCGAGCGCGGAAGCGGAGGCTGCGTTTGAGGGCGTAATAAAGCCCGAGGCTGTTGATGAACCGCTCCGCTTTGCTGCCGTAGTGCTGGCGCAGGTCCGCGGCGGCCTGGCGAAGTCCTGCGCGGATCGTGGCGTCGGCCCGGCCGCTGGCCTCCAGCCGGCCGATGTAGGTGTGGATGCCCAGGTGGCGATCGTCGTCCAGATCGGCGTAGTCATCGATCCACTGGGCCACGGCGGCCGCCTGCAGCAACGCCGCCCGGATCGGATCGCTGGCGCCGGTTGGATCACTTCCCTCCGGCAGACAGAGACAACGCAGCAGCAGAAAGGACACCCCCCCCTTCAGGGCCGAGATCCGGCGGCGTTCGTGCAGGGGGAGGGTGATGTTGCGCTCGGCGAGGCTGGCGAGCTGGGCGTCATTCATCCGTGCCATCCAGAGCAGCAGCAACCGCTGACGCTGGGGGCTCTGTCGCTGCAGCCAATGATCGAGCGCCCTGATCAGGGCTTCCCAGGCGGCGGCATCCTCGGCCCTGGCGCCATGGCGGCGCAGCAGGGGCACCAGGGCGGCCAGCGTCCCCGAGCGGGTGGCGTCGGTCAGCGCCGCGGCGGTGTCTGCGGCCAGGTGGCGGGCCTGCCGGGTGGGCCGTTGATCGAAGCAGCCGTCGTACAACGGGATGCAGGCGCCATAGAGGGCCGCCGGCTGCAACCAGGCGCTGGTCGGCTGGATCTTCCCTGGAGCCATGTCCGGCTGCAGCGCCACCAGCACGATGCAGTTACGGGCGTAGCGCAGCCGTTCAGCCTGCCGGAGGGGATCGCCGCTCAGCAGGGGGGCCAGCTGGCTGCGGGCCTGGCGCCCGGCCTGCAGAAACAACCCGAGCAAGCGGAAGCAGCGCCAGGTGCGCGCCGGCAGCACCATCCGCGCCCGCAGTAGTTCGAGGGCAAAGAACCCGAGACCAGTGCCCAGCAGCAGGGGCCGCTGCAGCGGCCGCCAGCGCAACAGGGGCGCCGCCAAGGCCGGCCGGATCATGGGCCTGAAACGGAAGCGGGGGAAGGGCAGCCGCACGCTCATCGTGGCCGGGTGGCGCGGCCGCTTCCGCCCTCGGATCGGGCACGGCCACGTTGCAGCATCATCAGCCCGAACAGAATCGTGACCAGCCGCTGCAGCAGCAGATCGGCTGTGGCCAGCAGCACGCTCGCGGCCAGGGGATGGCCGAGGCTGGTCAGCACCAGGGCGATCGCCAGCTCCGGTTGGCCGGCGGCCTGGGGCAGCAGCCGCACCTGGCTGAACACGCCGGCGGCGAAGGCGGCGGCCCCGGCATCGAGCAGGGTCAGCGGCATCCCGAAGGCGGTGGCCAGCAGGGCCAGCGAGACCGCCGTGCAGCTCCAGATTGCGTAGCCCACCAACGACGTGGCCAGAACGCTGCCGATCGGAATCGCCGCCAGGCCGGATCCGACCCGGCCCAGCAGGCTCAGCACGGGCTGCAGCGGCAGTGCCATCGACCAGTCGCGGCCGCTGCACCGCAGGTCCACGCTCGCCAGTTCCTCAACGACCGTGCCGCTCCAGCGGCCGAGTGGATGCTGCTGACGCCACCGCCGTGCCGCCTGCACCAGGGCGAGCAGCAGCCCCCAGAGCAGGGTGCTGGCGGCGATCGTGGCAGCGGCAGCGATGGCGCTGATCGTTGGCGCGGCGGCGCTTGCTGGATGCGCTCTGGCCAGCCCGTAGAGGATGGCGAAACCCACCAGGCCGATGCCGAAGCCGGTGATCTTTTCCCAGAGCAGGCAGAGCAGCACCGGGGTCAGGCCGCTGCCGCCGCGTTCCTGAATCCTGGAGATCCGCACCACCTCGCCGATGCGCACCGGCAGTAATTCGTTCATCAGCCGGCCGTGGGCCACATCCTCGAGTGCTGCCAGCAGCGGTTGCTCCAGGCCGGCCACCCGCGCGATCTGCTGCCAGCGCACGGCCCGCAGCAGCGTGCAGCCCACGAGCACGGCGCCACAGCTCAGCACGGTGCCTGGATGGGCGAGCAGCTGGCCCAGGCTGGCAGGGTCATGGCTGAGCAGGGCGGCCAGCACCGCCAATGGCAACAGCCGCACCAGCACCAGCAGCAGCCTGGAGGGGCGGCGTTGGCGCCGCAGCTGCCAGGCCGCCTGCAGGTAGGCCGCCAGGAAAGTGATCAGATCGGTGTTGGAGTCTCCACTGCGCCGCTCCACGGTTCGGATCGGCAGTTCCCGGAGACTGAGGCCCCGGCCCTGCAGGCTGGCCACCAGCTTCAGCATCCCCTCGCCCCGGCCACTGACGAGGGTCTCGATCGCCAGCCCCTGCAACGCCTGCCGTTCCACCAGGAAAAACGAGCTGAAGCAATCGCGCAGTGGCACCCCGCTGATCACGGCCACCAGGCGGGAGCCCAGCAGGCTCATCAGGGTGCGGATCTGGGAATAGGGGGTGCTCCCACCAGGCACGAAGCGTGAGCCAACGACCAGCTGGCCGCTGCGGCGGGCCTCAAACAGGGCCAGGGCATCCTCACAGCGGTGCTGGCCATCGGCGTTCAGGCACAGCAGCCAGTGGCCCCGGGCCTGGGCCAGACCTTCGCCAACGGCACCGGAAAACCCCCGGCTTTGTTGCCTGAGGCAACGCAGCTGCACCGACGGCAGGGAGGGCTGCTCCGCCCAGGCCCGCTCCAAGGCTTCGATCGTGCCGTCCTCGCTGGCATCGATCACCAGCAGCTCCAGGCCATGCTCTTGATCAGCAGCTGGCCGATCGGCCCAGAGGGCGGTGAAGGCCTGGCGCAGCTCCAGCGCCAGCTGCGGCGCATTGCGGTGCTCATTGCGTGTCGGCAGCACAATCGTCAGCAGGGGCGTTGGCTCAGGCAAGGCGTTGCTGCTCCTGACGCCAGGCCTGATGGCAGGCTCCCGCCTCCAGCCACAGCCCTTCCAGCACCAGCACCAAGGCCTGGGGCAACAGGCGCAGCACCAGGCGATCGCCCTGGAGGATCAGGGCCAGGAGCCGAAAGAGCTTGGCGATCACCAGCAGCAGACCGGCCGGGCTGCGGCAGATCCAGCGCAGCATCCGGTATTCCGGCGACACGTTGGAGCCGAACAGCCCTTCCCGTTCCGCCTGGGCGGTGAGTTGGCCCAGGCCGGCGCCGATGAAGCGCCGGTGGCGGCGGTAGTCGTGGTGTTGCTGACGGCCGCTATGGCGCACCGAGGCGGTGGGATGGAGCTGCAACCGATGGCCCCGGCGCCGCAGCCGAAGGTGCAGCAGCACATCCTCACCGGCTTCCAGTTCGGGGAAGCCGCCCACCTCCTCCAGCACCGAGCGGCGGATCGAGAGGTTGCAGGCCGGAGCACTGATGGCACCCCCCTGGCGGCGCAGCCGGGTGGTGGCGAATTCCACCAGGTATTCGGCCTGGGCCACCCGCGTGTCGTGCTCGCCCGGCAGCACCGGACCACTGACGACGCGCGCGCCGCGCTGATGGGCCTGGAGATGGCTGGCCAGGAACTGCGGGCCGGCCAGGCAGTCGGCATCGAGGAACACCAGCAGCTCGGCGCCACAGAGGCGCACCGCCAGATTGCGGGCCTGGGCCGCCGACAGGCGTCGCGGGCTCACGGAGCTGAGGCGCCAGTGCACAGGCAGCTGGGGCCACTGCGCCGGCGGCGGCAGGGGAATCGGGCCGGAATGCACCACCTGCACCGACCACTGACGGGGCCAGGAGCGGCCGTGGTGGTCGTCGGCCAGGGGCTGCTGGGCGGCCAGGCTCTCCAGGGCGCGAAACAGGCTGGCGGGATCGCCGTAGCTGGGAATGATCACGGCCATTTCGGCCACAGCTGCCGCCATCGCCCTGCCTCAGATCGTCTTGAAGAAGTTGTGCCCCAGCCCTGGGTTGCGCTCCAGAGAGCGCAGCATCGTTTCCGTCATCGGCCGGGAGCCGAGCAGATCGCGGTGCCGAACCCCGAAGTAGAGGTTGGCACCGAACAGATCTCGCCAACGGTTGTCGTAGCTGGCGGGCTTGCCGGAGAGGATCGCAGCAGCGGCGGCCCAGGCCGAGGCCAGGGCCAGGTGGATGCCCTGGGCGGTGAGGGGGTCGCAGAACCCGGCCGCATCGCCCACCAGCAGCCAGCCGGGGCCGCAGCGGGGCTGCTCGAGCTGGAAAACATCGTTGCTGAAGGGAATCGCCCAGCGGTAGGGGCTGAGGCTGGCGGCGGACAGCTGGCGCTCCGCCAGGAAGGCCTGGAATGCGGCCTGGATGCGGGTGCGATCCAGCAGCCGCCCCACCATGCCCACCGAGGAGCGCCCGGCTCGGTTGATCACCCAGGCGTAACCAAGCAGCGCCCCGAAGTGCAACACCAGGGTGCCGGGATCGCCCAGCGGCGGACCCCAGCCTCCTTCCATGTGGCCGAGCTGGTGCGGTTCTGGCGCCAGGCCGGCGGCGCGGGCCACGAGGCTGTGCACCCCATCGGCGCCGACAATCAGGTCGTAGGGGCGCTCGCCGTGGCGGGTGCGCAGGCGTGGCTGGGGGCCCGCCAGCTCCACCGCCAGAACGCGATCGTGGATGTGGCGAGCGCCGGCCCGCACCGCCCCGTCCAGCAGGCTGCCATCGAGTTCGCGACGATCCACGGCGATGGAGGGTCGACTCTGGGGCTGCTGGAACCGATGGCCGAAGGGGGTGTGCACCGCCAGGTGGGTGAGGCGGTTGGCCGAGGGCAGAGCGGCGGCCTCCGGCACATAGCGCAGCGCTTCGGCGCTGAGCACGCCGCCACAGGGTTTCTCGCGCGGATGGCTGGGGTCGTAGAGATCCACCTCCACACCGGCCAGGGCCAGGGCGCGGGCCAGGAAGCCACCGGCGGGGCCGGCACCGACCACGGCGATCCGTTGGCCCGGCCCCGGATCCATCACAGTGCGGACGCAGGGGCCGCCGGGAAGACGGTGGCCAGATCCAGGAAGTCCGCCAGCTGGCACCCGGCGTTGCCGAAGGCTTCGCTCAGCTCCTGACGCCACTGCCGGCGGCGCTCCTCGGCTTCCTGCAGCCGTTGCTCGCGGGTGAGCAGCGACTGAAAATCACTGCGCTGGCGGTCTTCATCGAGGTCCGATTCATCGTCGGCGAGCTGGAAGACCAGGCCGGCGGAATCACCGCAGCGCAGCAGGGTGCTGATCTGGACGGGCGACAGCCCGGCATCCACGGCACCGGCGTAGAGGGCCAGGCTGAACAGGGAGGCGGTCTTGAAGTGGGCGCAGACGCTCCAGAGATCCCGCAGGCCATTGCTGTGGCCGTAGTCGTGGGCCGCCTCAAGATCGGGAGCTTCCTCCATCAGATCCAGATCAAGGGCCTGGCCGCCGATCAGCCCATGGCCGCCGAGGGCCTCCTGGAGCCGCAGGCTGAACTGCAGGTGCACCTCGGCGGAGGGCGTGCGGCGGCCGATCACCTGCATCGCCACGTTGTGCATGTAGGTGGCCAGGAGGATGGCGTAGGCGGTGGAATGACGCAGATGGATCACCATCCGGCCGCGACGCATCGTGGCGTCATCCATCGCCGGCAGATCGTCGAGGATCAGCGAGGCGTTGTGAATCAGTTCGATCGCCCAACCGAAGGCCAGGGCGGTGTCGGTGCGGCCTCCCAGCAGCTGGGCCGTGATCAGGCTCAGGGAGGGTCGCAGCAGTTTGCCGCCGTTCTCGAGCACCATCTCCCGCAGGCTGCGGCTGAGGCGCACCGGATACTGCTGCGTGTTGGGAAGCAGCAGGCTGCCGGCCCGGAGCAGCTGAGGGCGGATGGCGGCCAGATAGTCGGCCGCCGGCGTTTCGCCGATCGTCAGCGTCGCTGCTGCTGCAGCGGTCGTGCCTGCAGCGGCATCCCGAGCCTGGACATCGACAGAGTCAGCGGCGCCAAAGGAGCGGGCGAGATCGAGGAATTCGTTGCTGCTGCCGTCGAGGTTGCCGCGCTCGGAGCCGTCCTGGGCGAGGGTGGGAAGGCCGGGGCTGCTGAAGCTGGTCATCGCTCGGCTCGGGCCGTGTCCGCGGGTCCTCCCCCTGACACTAAATGCAGGCGATCCCCTGCACTTCTGACCGCGATCCACAGCATGGTCGCCCTGAAGTTGTTCGCCCGAACGTTGTCGACCGCTAAAGGGTTGCCACAGGGTTGCCACAGGGTTGCCAAACAAGGCCACAGGAGCGCCACAGCCTGGCCCGCCCTTGCAACAGAAGCCTCGGGAGATGATTGACGGACAGGCTGGCGTTGCGCCGGCCCGACCACGACCCTGCTCCGGTCCGCTGGATCGCGCTGCTGCCTTGAGCTCCTCCCGCCGCTCTTCCGATCGATCCGCTGCGCGCCCACGGCCTGCGGCTCCCTCCTGGCGCCAGGTGCTGAGCGGCCTGGGTCTGCGCCTGGGCCTCGATGGTGGAGGTGAACTCGCCGCCGCCACAGCCCGGCAGCAGCAGCGTCAGCAGGAGCTCGAGGAGGCGATCCGCAACGGCCGCTGGATCGACGACGAGGAGCGGGCGCTGCTGGCCGAGCAAGCTGCCGCCGAACGGCAGGCGCAACACCGACAGCAGCGGTTGCTCCTCCAGCGGCGGGCCCTGGCGGTGCTGGCGATCGTGGCGCTGGTGGTGTGGCCGCTCTGGCCCCTGGTGATCGTCGGCGCCATCGCCCTCTATCCCCGCACCTCCAGGCGGTTCCTGGTGGCTGCCCTGGCGGCGGCGGCGGCGGCGGCTCTCGTGGTGGTGCTGCTCGTTGCCCAGCTGCTGCATCGCTTGCTGCCGGCGCCACCGGTGCCGCAGGCGCTGCCCTTGCCCCAGGCTTCACCGCTGCCGCAGGCGCCGCGCGATCCCAACACTCAGCAGGAGCTCCGGCAGGCGCCGGTTGTGCCGGAGCCTCCGGCCCGCCGCTGACGGATCCGAGCCGAGCCGGCGCTCAGGATGCCGTGGGGTTCCAGTTCTCCTTCACCAGCTGGCGGGCCCGGCCGATTGCCAGGGCGCCACTGGCCACGTCCTTGGTCAGGGTTGAGCCGGCGCCCACGGTCACCCGCTCGCCGAGGGTGATCGGGGCCACCAGCACCGAATTGGCGCCGGTCTTGCTGCCCTGGCCGATCACGGTGCGGTGCTTGCGCACGCCGTCGTAGTTGGCGGTGATCGTGCCGGCTCCGACATTGACATCGGCACCAAGATCGGCGTCGCCGATGTAACTGAGGTGGTTGACCTTGCAGCCGCTCTCCAGGTGGCTGTTCTTGATCTCCACGAAGTTGCCCACCTTGCAGTCTGCGGCCAGATCGCTGCCGGGGCGGAGGTGGGCGAAGGGGCCGATCGCCACCCGATCGCCGACGCGGCACTGGTTGAGTACCGAGTGCAGCACCGTCACGTCACGACCGACCTCGGCGTCCTCGAGCAGGCTGCCGGGCCCGATGCGGCTGCGGTCGCCGACCACGGCGTTGCCGCGGAAATGGCACTGGGGTTCCACGATCACATCGCGGCCGAAGCGGGTGCCTTCGCTCAGGGTGCAGCTGGCCGGATCAACGAAGGTCACCCCTTCCGCCATCCAGTGGCGGCGCAGCCGGTCCTGGAGCACCGCTTCGCAGGCGCTCAGCTGCAGCCGATCATTGATGCCATTGATCTCATCGGCGTCGGCGACCTCGAGGTGCATCGCCCCCTGGAGCATGGCCACGGTGTCGGTCAGATACAGCTCGCCCTGGTCGTTGTCGGTGCTCAGCTGCGGCAGCACCGCCGCCAGGGCCGACCAGCGGAAGCAATAGATGCCGGCATTGATCAGGTTGATCCGGCGTTGCTCCTCGCTGCAGTCGCGGTGCTCGACGATGGCGCTGACCCGGCCCTCGTCATCGGCCACCACCCGGCCGTAGCCGCTCGGATCCCTGAGGCGGGCCGTCAGCAGGGTGACCTCAGCGCCGCTTTGGCGGTGCTGGGCCAGCAGTGCCTCAAGCGTCTCGGCGCGCAGCAGCGGTACATCGCCATTGAGCACCAGCAGATCGCCGTCGAAATCGGCCAGGGGATCCAACAATTGCTGCACGGCGTGACCGGTGCCGTTCTGGGGTTGCTGGAGCACGAATTCCAGCCCATCGTTCTGCACCAGGGACTGCTGCACGGTTTCGGCGCCATGGCCGACGATCAGCAGCCGCCGATCCGGGCTGAGGGTGGCGCAGCTGGAGAGCACCCGTTGCACCAAGGTGGCGCCCGCCAGGGGTTGCAGCACCTTCGGCAGGTCGCTCTTCATGCGGGTGCCCTTCCCGGCAGCCAGAACAGCAATGGCGAGCATCGAATCCGGGAGTGCACTCGCCGGGAATCTACCCCTCGTCTCTGAGATCCCCGGCGCCGCGGTGCCAGCGGGCCCGCCAGGCGGTGGTGCTGGTGGCGTTGCTGCGTTGCTGGGCTTCGGCGCGGCGTTTGAGGATGGCGCTGGCTTCGCTGCGGCCATCGGCATCCCGGTACGGTTCGGCCGCTCGGGTGCTGAGGTGCTCGCGTTCCATCGCTGAGAGCGGCCGGTAGTGGTGGCTGGGTGGCAGGGGCGTGGGGCTGGCGATCGTGCCCTGGCTCCAGCGTTCGCCCCAGCGGTCGCTTGCCCCAAGCGACGACACCGTCAGGCTGGCGAGCTCCAGACCAGCCGCCGCCAGGGAGGCCCGCACGGCGGCGGCGGCGCAGTAGGTGATCAATCGACCCTGGGGCTGCAGCAGCCGCGCCAGGCTGCCCAGGAATTCCTGGCTCCACAGTTCGGGGCAGTGGCGCGGCGAGAAGGCATCAAGCAGCACCAGATCCAGCTGGCCGGCCTGGTGCTCCAGCAACGGCTGCACCCGTTGGCGGGCATCCCCCCAGAGAAGCTCACCGCTGCCGCAGCTCTGGCGCCAGATCCTGCCGCCCTCGGGTTCGGCGCTGGCTGCGATCTGCTCCAGCATCGCCAGGGTGGTGGGCTGCCACAGGCCCCGGTAGCCCGGATCTGAAAGCACCCGGCGCAGGGGGGTGGCCTCAAGCTCCAGGCCCCACCAGCGCAGCTGCAGGCCGCGGGCGCTGATTGCCTCCAGCAGGCAGGCGCTGTTGTAGCCAAGGCCGACGCCGACATCGAGCACCGTCAGCTTCTGACCGCGCTCGAAGCGCTCCAGTTCCGCCGGCTGCACGTAGGTTTCCAGCGCTTCCCGCCGGGCGCCGCGGTCGCTGTGGAAGCATTCGCCGAAGCGATCAGAAAACAGCGTCGGGCTGCCGTCGGCGGTGGCCTGGAGCTGCCAGCCGTTGCTCATCCGAGCAGTCGGTTGAGGTCGTCGTAGAAGCCCGGGTAGGACACCGCCGCCGCTTCGGGCCTGGCCAGGGTGGTGGTGCCACGGGCGAGCTGGGCCGCCACCGCCAGGCTCATCGCCACCCGGTGGTCGGTTTCGCTGTCCACCGCCGCCCCCTGCAGGTTGGCGCCGCCCTGGATGTCGAGGCCGTCGGGGTATTCGGTGAGGCTGGCGCCCATCGCCTGCAGCTGCCGCGCCATCACCGCCAGGCGATCGGTTTCCTTGACCCGCAGCTCGGCCGCTCCGCGCACCCGGCTGGTGCCCTCGGCCAGGCAGGCCGCCACGGCCAGCACCGGGATCTCATCGACGAGCCTCGGCATCATCGGCTCCTCGATCGAGAAGGCCTGCAGGGGGCCGTGACTCACCTCCAGATCCCCCACCGGCTCTCCGGCCACGTCGCGTTGATTGACCACCTGGATCCGGGCGCCCATCTGCTCCAGCACTTCCAGGATGCCGGTGCGGCTGGGATTGAGGCCCACGTTCTCCACCGTCAGTTCTGAGCCTGGGATCGTGGCGGCCGCCACCAGCCAGAAGGCGGCCGAGCTGATGTCACCGGGCACGATCACCGACTGGCCGCGCAGGCTGGCGCCGGGTGTCACGGTCACCTCGGTGCCGCCAGCTCCCGCCACCACCAGATCGGCGCCGAAGGCCCGCAGCATCCGTTCGCTGTGATCCCGGCTCTGCTGCGGTTCGATCACCGTGGTCGGGCCCGAGGCGGTGAGGGCTGCAAGCAGGATCGCGCTTTTGACCTGGGCGGACGCCACCGGTGTGTGGATCGTGGCGCCATGGAGGCTCTGGCCCTGCACGGCCAGGGGAGCCAGGTTGCCGCCGCTGCGGCCCTGGATTCGCGCGCCCATGCGCGAGAGCGGTTCCCCGACCCGGCGCATCGGCCGGCTGCGCAGCGAACCATCGCCACTGAGCACGAAGTGACGACCATCGCGTCCGGCCAGCAGGCCGAGCATCAGCCGCATCGTCGTGCCGGAATTGCCGCAGTTGAGGATGTCCTCGGGTTCGCGGAAGCCGTCGAGGCCCACCCCTTGCACGGTCACCGGCTCGCCGGCCACGATCGGCGACACCGTCACCCCCATCGCCCGCAGGCAGGCGGCGGTGCTGAGGGGATCCTCGGCCGGCAGCAGGCCTTCGATCGTGGTCAGTCCTTCAGCGATGGCGCCGAAGAGCAGGGCCCGGTGCGAGATCGACTTGTCCCCCGGGACCCGCACCCGTCCCCGCAGGGGGCCTCGGGCCGCCAGCGTCAGCGGTTCGGAGCAAGCAGGACTGGACACACGCGCACGGCCGGGTGGTGGCGATCCTATGGAGCTACGGAAGCATCAGACCGCCGTCGTCCTCCAGGCTGGCCTCACTGCTGCGCAGGTCGAAGAGCAGATCCTCCAGGCTGATCCGGCCCAGCTCCCGTGCCAGAGCCCGCTGCAGCCGCTGCTCGAGAGCCTCGGCCACCCGTTCGCTGGCGGCCCGCTCCACGGGGGCCTGGGCGCCTGAGCCCGCGCGTTCGCAGCCGGTGTCGACCAGAGGATTCAGGGACCCGGGCGGCTGCGTTGGTGTCAGAGCCTCGAGCACCATCTTCAGGCTGATCGAGGCCGGGTTGGCGCGCAGCCGGTAGCCCCCCAGCCGACCGCGGCGGGCCTCCACCAGCCCGCCCCGTCGCAGCCGCAACAGCAGTTGCTCCAGCATGGCGGCGGGCAGGGCCTGGGCGCTGGCGATCTCCGACACCGAACGCCAGCGATCGGGCGTGCTGGCGAGGCAGACCAGGGCCCGGAGGGCGTGGATCTGCTGACGGCCCAGCAGGGCTCCGCGCTCCATGGCCCTGGCCTCAGCGCCCGACTGGGGCCATCAGCCGCTCCAGCACATGCTCCAGGGTGTAGCCGAACAACGCTGGATCGGGCGCCTGGAGGCCGATGTCGGCCAGGCCCAGTTCGGCCCAGCGGGCATCGAGGCGCGCCTCGAGCTCGGCCGGGCGGCTGAGCGGTTCTCCCCAGGCATGGTTGCGTTCTGGGCCCACCTTGGTGGTGGCATCGATCGCCAGCCGGCCGCCGAGGCCCAGTTGTTCGCTGGCGAAATCGAGGGTGTCGAAGGGGGTGTTTTCGAGCACGAACAGATCGCGCTGCGGATCGACCAGGGCGCTGATCGCCCAGATCACCTGGCGGGGATCGCGGATGTTGATGCTCTTGTCGACCACCACCACGAACTTGGTGTAGGTGAACTGGGGCAGGGCGCTCCAGAAGGCCATCGCCGCCCGTTTGGCCTGGCCTGGGTAGGCCTTGTCGATCGCGATCACCGCCAGTTTGTAGCTGAGTCCTTCCATCGGCAAGAAGAAATCAACGATCTCGGGGATCTGCTGGCGCAGGATCGGGGTGTAGATGCGATTGAGGGCAATCGCCAGCATCGCGTCTTCCTTCGGTGGCCGGCCGCTGAAGGTGGTGAAGTAGATCGGATCGCGGCGCTGGGTGATGCACTGGATCCGTACCAGTGGCGATGGCTCCTCGCCGCCGTAGAAGCCCATGTGATCGCCAAACGGACCATCGGCGAGCTCTTCGCCGGGCGTGATCGTGCCTTCGAGCACCAGTTCGCTGTGGCTTGGCACCTCCAGATCGATCGTTTTGCATCGCGTCAGCCGTACCCCTTCGCCGCCGTAGATGCCGGCGAACAGCCACTCACTCAGCTGCACCGGAATCGGTGTGGCTGCCGCCATCACCAGCAGCGGATGGACGCCGATCGCAATGGCGATCTCGAGCTTCTTGCCCATCGCTGCCGCCTTGCGCAGGTGGCGGGCACCGCCGCGCACACTGAGCCAGTGCACGGTCATCGTGTTGATCGACTGCTGCTGCAGCCGGTACACGCCCACATTGGGTGTTCCGGTTTCCGGGTCCTTGGTGATCACCAGGCCGAGGGTGATGATCCGGCCGGCATCACCGGGCCAGGGGCGCAGCAGCGGCAGGGCATCGAGGTTGACGGCGTCGCCCTTGAACAC
>JBEDHF010000102.1:0-19296 GCA_041174245.1 Cyanobacteriota bacterium | reverse complement strand
GCGATGACGGCCTGGGCCTCGAGCGCCTGGAGCGGGCCAGCCTGCGGCTGCAACTCAGCTGCGAGCGGCAGGAGCACCTGGAGCAGGCCCTGCACCCCCTGCGCTTCCCGGCCGAGTTCCGCCGCGCGGCCGTTGCCAACCGCCTCAACCCCGCCCTGCTGCTGGGCGTGGCCAAGGCCGAATCCCAGTTCCTGCCGGCGGCCCGCTCACCGGTCGGAGCGATCGGGCTGCTGCAGCTGATGCCGGAGACCGCCCGTGAAGTCGCGGGCACCCCACTGAACGACGCGAGCCTGGAACAGCCAGGCCCCAACAGCAATCTCGGCGCCCGCTACCTACGGCAGCTGCTGCGCCAGTGGCAGGGAGCGCTGCTGCCGGCCGTGGCCAGCTACAACGCCGGCGCCGCTGCCGTGGCCGGCTGGGATCCAGGCCTGCTGCACAGCGACCCTGAACTGTGGGTCGAGCAGATCCCCTACCCGGAGACCCGCCTCTACGTCAAAAAGGTGCTGGGCAATGCCTGGAATTACGCGCGCGGCAGCCGCGAAGGCTGCCGCGGTTGAGCGCCCTCAGGACACCACGCCAGCCATGCCGGGATTGTGGAGATAAAGCATGCGGCCGATCGCCATCATCACCAGACACCAGGAGCAGAGGCCGACGAATGCCGTCAGCGGATGGGGCACCACCCGCACCCTGGCCATGTCGAGGCGGGCCAGGAGCACCGAGGTGGCAAGGATCAGCACATTGGCGAGCACACTCAGGTGCAGCAGGTACAGACCTCCGGTGATCACCAACAACAGGGTGACCACCAGGCTGACGACCCGACTGATCGCCATCAGCGCCGACACCTCCCGCATCAACAGGTTGGGCATCGTGCAGACGAGCACCACGGCGATCGCCTGCAGGAACTGCATCGGCAGAAAGAAATCACTGAGCAGCGGCAACTGCACCGCCGAGCTGATGCTCGCCTGCATTTCGGCACTCCAATGAATGCCGAGATAAAGGCTGGTGATCGCCAGCAACAGCAAGGCCGGAGCCCGAAGCGGAAGAAGCAGCAACGTCTGCAGGGTGCGGATCGGATCTCTCATGCCGGCATCACCGCCCGGGGATCGAGCACCAGGGAGATCGCCTCGAGCGGACAACTGGGAATGCACTGCTCGCAGACCAGACAACGCGAGGCCTGAAAGTGCAGCGACCAGGCCGGGGCCTGGCTACTGAGGGCACCACTGGGGCAGACGCTGGAGCAGATGCCGCAATCGATGCAACGCTCCCGATCGATGTGAATCTCACCCTGGGCTCGGTGCAGCCCGAGGCCGAGACTCTCAAGCCAATGCTCAGCGGCATCGAGTTCATCAATGTCGCCGGAGAGCTCCACCACCATGGTGCCGCTCTGATTGGGAGCGATCTGAGCCCGGAGGATCTTGGCAGCGATATCAAAATCAACCGCGAGCCGATAGGTGATCGGCTGATGCACCGCTTCGCGGGGAAAATGCAGGGTCAGACGCCGTTTCAAGCCGTTCATCCTGGCCCGCGTGCGGACGTTAGCAACTCCGGTTGGCCGCGTCCTCCTGGCCACCCGGGGATGGCCACCCGGCGATGGGCACCCCGCCGCTGAACTCCGGCTGATGCGCCCATCGGACCCGATCGCTGCCAAAGTGCGCTGATGACCGAAGCCGGCCTCCGGCCGCCCAGCTCGCCATGACCGCGGAAACCCCAGTCACCAGCCCGCTTGGACGGCCGGAACGGCTGCTGCTGGCCGCCGTGGCGCTGGTGCTGAGCGTGGCCCTGGTGCTGCTGCGGGGCGGCCTCCATCCAGGCGCGCCCTTGGAGCGTCTGGCACGCCAATCGCTGGATCTACCGGTGGCCCTGAGCGACGGGCGACCCACCCTGGTGGAGTTCTATGCCGACTGGTGTGAAGCCTGCCGGGCGATGGCGCCGGCGATGGAGGCGCTGGAAAAGGAGAAGCGCGGCCAGCTTGATGTGGTGCTGCTCAATGTCGACAACCCGCGCTGGGAGCCTGAGCTGGAGCGCTATGCCGTCAATGGCATCCCCCAGCTGGAGCTGTTCAACCAACGCGGCGATGACATCGGCCGCTCCCTCGGGGCCCGCACGGCCGCAGAACTGAGCTCCCTGAGCAGCGCCCTGATCGCCGAAACCCCCTTGCCGGTGCTACCGGGGGTGGGCAGCCTCAGCGACCTGCGCACCGCCGGGGGAAGCCTTGCCAGCGGCGGGCCCAGCCCGGCCTCGCCGGCGCCTGTCGGCCCCCGCAGCCACGGCTGACCCTGGGGTTCTCTGCACACGCCTTTCCTGTTCCCTCTCTTCCCTGCTGCTGCACACCGATGGCCATCGATCCGCTGTTCCAGGTGGCCCTGATCGCCGCCACACCCAACCCGCAGCAATGCGTCTATGCGGGCATGCACCAGGACTACAGCGAAGGCTTCGTGGCCGCCGATCGCCACGACTGGCCGGATGAAACCCGGGCAGGCCAGATCTGCGTCAAGCGATTGCTGGCCGGAGAACGCGGCCATTACGGCCCGCTGGAGCACGCCCAGATCGTGCTCAACGTGGGCTGGTTTCCGCATTCGGTGATGCAGCAGGCGCGCACGCACCGGGTCGGGGTGAGCTTCGATGTGCAATCGATGCGCTACACGGGCGAACGCATCTCCCGGGCGGCCGCCGGTGAGATTCCCCTGGAGGAGGTCTTCTATCTGCGGCCGGTGGGCGCCTACAGCGATCGCCAGGGCAAGAAGTATCTCTACAGCGAAGAGCTACGCCAGCAGGACCTCGAGCTCTGCCGGCTGGCGGCGGAGCGCTATCAGACCCTGCTCGCGGCCGGCTTCTCCGAGGAACATGCCCGCGGCATTCTTCCCTTCGATTACCGCCAGCACTTCGTCGTCAGCTTCAGCCTGCGGGCGTTCCTGCACTTCATGGATCTGCGCGCCAAGCTCGATGCCCAGGAGGAGATCCGTCACCTCTGCGATCTGATGTGGCCCCACTTCCAGGCCTGGGCACCGGAATTCGCCGAGTGGTACGAAAAATCGCGGCTGCACAAGGCACGGTTGGCCCCCTGAGCGGCAGGGGCCAGTTCAGACGCGGGCCAGGGTGACGCGCTCCGGCTGATCCTGATACTTACCGGCACGATCCTGATACGTGGTATCGCAGGGATCGCCTTCAAAGAAGAGCAGCTGACAGATGCCTTCATTGGCGTAGATCCGGCAATCGGCGCCGGAAGAGTTGCTGAATTCCAGGGTCAGGTGCCCTTCCCAGCTCGCTTCCGCTGGCGTTGTGTTGACAATGATCCCCAGGCGCGCATAGGTGCTCTTGCCAATGCAGATCACCGTGATGTTGGCCGGCACCCGCAGGCGCTCCAGGGCCACGCCGAGCCCGTAGGAATGGGCGGGAAGGATGAAATAGTCTCCATCGTCATCATGATGGAGCTCCACCGGTTCCAGATTGGCCGGATTGAAGCGCTTCGGATTCATGATCGTGCCGGGCACATGCCGGAAGATCAGAAACTCCTTCGCTGACAAGCGCAGGTCGTAGCCATAGGACGAGCAGCCGTAACTGAGCACCGGCGAGGTGCGGGAATCGGCATCGAGATGGCGCACCAGGGTGGCCTGGAACGGCTCGATCATGCCGGCGTCGGCCTGGGCATTGATCCAGCGGTCGTTCTTGAGCATGGGGGAGACCTAAGCGCAGCGCCGCAGCTGGGTGAGCTGATCGGCCATGGCCAGCAGAGCCGGCGGCATGGAGGGTCCGGTCAGAATGACATCCAGGTGTGCCGGGCGCTGCTCGAGGGTGCAGAGCACAGCGTCGGTGTCGAGATAGCCGAGCTCCATCGCCAAACCCAGCTCATCGAGCACCACCAGATCGAGGCTGCCGTTGAGCAGTCGCTCCCTTGTCGCCTCCCACACGGCCTGCACGGCCAGGGTGTCGTCGTCCGAGGCCGAGGGCTCCGCCAGGGTGGCGGGCACCGCCGGACGCATCCACTGCAGACGACCGCAGAGCCAGAGGCTGCGCTCAACCCCCTGATCCACCCCGCCCTTGAGGAACTGGGTGATCAGCACCCGGCTACCGAGGCCGGCCGAGCGCAGGGCCTGGCTGAAGACGCTGCTGAAGCTGCCCCGGAAGGGAGCGGTATGGATCTGCAGCAGCCCATCCGGCTGGGGGGTGAGCCGCAAGGGCCGCGGCGGCGCCCCTGTCACCGGACGCGGCGGCACCACCGCTGGTGTGAGCCGCTGCAGATGACGATGGTTGTGGAGGCTGGCCGTCATGGGGGCTGGTCAATCGGCAGACCCCCGCCCGGTGATCCGGGAGGCCACGCCATTGGAAACTGAATGTAGCGGCTGAATGGCAGAAATCAACCGCCAGACACCATCGCTGGTGGCCACCCGCCCGCTCCGCCCATGGCGGCCGGGCGAGGCCACCTACGATCAATTCCACTGCCAGCCTGGCGTTCATGGCCGCTCCCGCCAGCCCCACCGATGGTGTCTCTGACACCAGCACCCACGGTGTCTCTGACACCCGTACCCCTGGGGTCTCCGATCCCTCCCAGACGCGGCGCCGGGATGGGCGACAGGCCGATCAGCTGCGGCCGGTGCGCTTTCACTGGGATCCGATGGGCTTTGCCCTCAGCTCGGTGACGATCGAAGCCGGTGCCACGCGGGTGCTCTGCAGCGTCTGCCTTGAGGAGGGCGTCCCCCGCTGGCGCACCGGATCCGGCAAGGGCTGGCTGAGTGCCGAATACCGGCTGCTGCCCGCCTCCACCCCCAGCCGTCAGGGCCGGGAGCTGATGAAGCTTTCAGGACGCACCCAGGAGATCCAGCGCCTGATCGGTCGCAGCCTGCGCGCCTGCCTGTCGATGGAAGCCCTGGGCGAGCGCACGCTGCTGATCGACTGCGATGTGCTCCAGGCCGATGCCGGCACCCGCACGGCCTCGATCACCGGCGCCTGGGCGGCCCTGGCCCTCGGTCTGCGGCGCCTGGAAGCGCGCGGCGTGATCAAGCAGTCCCCCCTGGTGGGGCAGGTGGCCGCGGTCTCGGTGGGTCTGATTGACGATCGCGCCCTGCTGGATCTCGATTACAGCGAAGACAGCCGCGCCGCTGTCGATCTGAATGTGGTGATGAACGAGCAGGGCCAGCTGCTGGAGCTCCAGGGCACCGCCGAGGGCGCTCCCTTCAGCCGCCAGCGCCTGAATACGCTGCTTGATCTAGCCGAGCCGGCGATCCTGGCCTTGCAGGAACAGCAGCGCCTGGCGCTGACACAAGCCAGCGAATCGTGATGATTGCTACAAGAGAACACCGGAAGGCTCTTTAGGTTCCATTCACCTGCCCCGGCCCTCATGGTCAGCGCCTCCGGCGGCTTCACTCGCTACAGCCCGTCGTCGAGCGTTGGGGGTTCCACGCTCTCGCCTGCATCGCAGCCGGCCTCCTCCACCCTGCTGGATGTGATCCGCGGCCTCGCCGGCAGCAGCGTCGAAACCGTGGAACGCGGCAAGACGATCTTTTTTCCGGGCGATCCTGCCGAACGGGTCTATCTGCTGCGCCGCGGGGGGGTGCGGCTATCGCGGGTCTATGAATCCGGCGAGGAGATCACGGTGGCGCTGCTGCGCGAGAACAGCCTGTTCGGCGTCCTGTCGCTGCTCACCGGTCAACGCTCCGATCGCTTCTATCACGCCATCGCCTTCACCCGCGTCGAGATGGTGACGGCACCGGCCACCTCCGTGCGTCGGGCGATCGAACAGGACGCCTCCGTCGGCCTGCTGATGCTGCAGGGGCTCTCCTCGCGCATCCTCCAGACCGAAACGATGATCGAAACCCTGACCCACCGGGACATGTCCTCCCGCCTGGTCAGCTTCCTGCTCGTGCTCTGCCGTGACTTCGGGGTGCCGGGCAGCGAGGGGATCACGATCGATCTGCGCCTGTCGCACCAGGCGATCGCCGAGGCGATCGGCTCCACCCGGGTGACGATCACCCGCCTGCTTGGCGATCTACGCAACGCCGGTCTGCTGCAGATCGATCGCAAAAAGATCACTGTCTTTGACCCGATCGCGCTCTCGAAACGGTTCAGCTGAAAGCCCGGACCGATACTGGAGGTCCTTGCGATAGGCCGTGTCCGGTTGGTTGCTGATCGTGGCGCTCCTGACCCTCGGGGGCGTGCTCTCGACCCTGGGCGATCGGCTGGGCAGTCGGGTTGGCAAAGCGCGCCTGAGCCTGTTCAACCTGCGCCCGCGCCGCACCGCCGTGCTGATCACGGTGCTCACCGGCAGCCTGATCAGCGCCCTCTCCCTCGCTCTGATGCTGCTGGTGAGCGAACGGCTGCGCACCGGCCTGTTCGAACTCGAGCGGCTGGAGCAGAGCCTGAGGGACAGCCGCGCCAAGCTCTCGCAGCAGCAGGCCGCCCTTCAACAGGCCGACAACGGGCGCCGACTGGCCCTGGCCGGTCTGCACGAGGCTGAGCAGACCTCCAGACGCGCCGAACAGCGGGCTCAGACCCTGCGCCGTGAACTGCGGCCCCTGCAGGAGCAGCGGCGCCGGCTCGAACAGGAACGCGCACGCCTCAGCCGCGATGTCCAGCAGCGCGATACCGAAATCCGCCGCACCGAAGCGGAACTGGCGGTGGTGCGCCAGAAGATCAGCGCCGGCGAAAAGGAACTGAAAACGCTCGAAGACAACCTGATCGCGCTCAGGCGAGGCGATGTGGTGATCAGCAGCGGCCTGCCCCTGGCCACCGCCAAGGTGCGGCTGCAGCGACCGGACCAGGCCCGGGAGGTGATCACCGCCCTGCTGCAGCAGGCCAACCGCCAGGCCTTCGCCCGGGTCCTTCCGGGTCAACCCCCCGACAGCCAGATCCTGTTGGTGGCACGGGGCGACATCAGCAAGCTCGAACAACTGCTGATCCGTCCAGGCTCCTGGGTGGTGAGCATTCTCTCCGCAGCCAATGTCCTCAAAGGGGAGAAACAGGTGCTGGCCTTCCCCGACATCCGCCCGAATCGGGAGGTGGTGGCCGCCGGAGATGTGCTGGCGAGCACCAGCCTCGACCCCGAAGATCGCAGCGCCGAACAGGTGCGGCGCCGCCTGAACATGCTGCTGACGGCGGCCTATGCCAGGGCCCAGCGCCAGGGCACCCTCACCGATGGCCTTCAATACGACCTCGGGGCCTTCAGCCAGCTGGTGCGGCGGCTCAGTGAGCGGCCCCCTGGGCAGGCCGTAGCCCTGGAGGCGGTGGCCCTGCGCGCCGCCGAAACGCCCGATCCGATTGTGGTGGAGCTGCGCCTGGCCACTCCGAGGCCCTGAGGCCATGGCATCGATGGATGACGCCAGCCGCTGCAGCCCGACCGCCGAGGGACGCCTGGTGGGCCTGGATCCAGGCCGGAGCAAATGCGGCCTGGTGCGGACCGATCGCGCCCGCACCACCGTGGTGGATGCCGCCATCCTGGCGCCGGAAGCCTGCTGGACCCAGCTCGAGCACTGGCGTCAGGCCGGCGATCTGGCGCTGGTGGTGCTGGGCAACGGCACCGGCAGCGGCCCCTGGCGGCAGCGCCTGGGTGAGCGGGTGGCCTGGCGCTGCGTACCGGAGGCCGGTACCACCCTGGCGGCGCGCCAGCGCTACTGGGAACTGGAGCCGCCCAGGGGCTGGCGGCGGCTGCTCCCCGCCGGCCTGCGCCTGCCGCCCAGGGACGTGGACGATGTCGTCGCCCAGCTGCTGCTCGAACGCTGGCTCGGTCAGAACCTGGCCCGCACCGTGAAGTTGTAATCGCCGCCCGGCTCCAGCTGGTAATCCGCGCGCACCAGATAACGGAACAGGGCGTCCTGAATCAGGGCCCGTCCGAGAGAGGGCTCCACCGTCAACTCGCCACGATCGAAGAACCAGCGGAAGGTCCAGTGGAATCCAGCCGCGCTCACCTCCCCCTCCAGCAGACAGTCGTGGAAGCTCTGGTGCAGCACCCGCAGCTGGGCGGTGGTGGCGGGCAGACGGGCCATGGCGTTGAACCTCCTTCTCAGCCTGCCGTGGGTGCGCCCTGAAAAGCGTTCAGCCGATTACCGGCCCGCTCCAAACCGAGGCGCTGGATCAGATCCAACCCAGCGATCACCTCATCGAGCACGGCATCGACGACGTCGCGATCCTCAGGCCGGAAACGGCCGAGCACATGCGAAACGGTGCGTTCGCGGCGCTCCTGGGGCTCCGTGGCCGGCGCACCGATCCCGATCCGCAGGCGGGGGAAGTCCTGGGTGCCGAGATGACTGATCGTCGAGCGCAGGCCGTTGTGGCCACCGGCGCTGCCGCTGGCACGCAAGCGCAACCGACCGAGGGGAAGATCCATGTCGTCGACCAGCACCAGGCAATGCCCTGGCTGAAGGTTGTACCAGTCGAGCGCGGCGCGGATCGAGCGACCGCTCTCATTCATGAACGTCTGCGGTTTGAGCAGGCGCAGGCGCCTGGGCCCTTGCCCCACCTCCGCCGCCAGGCCGTGCAGCTTGGACTGGGTGCGAAAGACCACGCCCTCGCGGGCCGCCAGACGATCGAGGGCCATGAAGCCGATGTTGTGACGGGTGCCCTCGTAGCGGTCGCCTGGATTGCCCAGGCCAACCACGAGCTGCAGATCACCGGGAGTCATGGCCAGGGAATAGGCGGAGAGCAGGGCGAGATCCAGGCCCATCGACCCAGCATCAACCATCAGTCGACCGCAGACAGTCGAGCGCAGAAACCCTTGCCGGATCACCCCGCCGTGCCGCTCGGCCATGGGAACAAAAAAACGGCCGACCCGATCAAGGGCAGGCCGCAATGCACGTTGGTGACGCCGGCAACAGGGTCAGTTGGCGCTTGACTCAGCGCTGCCGCCTTCCGAGGGACCCGCCGCAAGATCCGCCTCCGCCGCGTCCGTGGAGGCAGGACTCTCGGTCGCTGGCGTGAGCACCACCGCTTTGGCGGCCTCCTCAACGGGAGCGATTGCCGTGCGGAACTCCTGTTCGAACTCCTGGGAGGCGGACTGGAAGCCGCGCAGGGTACGTCCAAGGGTCTTGCCCAGTTCCGGTAGACGCTTGGGACCAAAGACCAACAGCCCGATGGCGGCGATCACCGCAAGCTCGGGCAGGCCGATTCCAAAGACGTTCATGACAGCGGCAAGCGGCAGAGCCGAACGGAAACGGCGATCAACCGCCGAAGCCGTTCCAGTTGACGTTGATGCCTTCGAGGATCAGCGACTTGTTGTACAGCTGCAGGATCACCAGCAGGAACACCAGGAACAGGGCCATGAACACCCCCATCACCGGGGTGGTCCCCCAGCCGGGCACAACCTTGCCGTATTCCGAATTCAGCGGGCGGAGCAGATCTCCCAGACGGGTGCGTTGAGCCATGGGCAGCTGGATCCTCTCGGGCATGGAATCGCTCTCGTTACTGTAAGGGCCTCGGAGGCCTCTCCGTTCGTCGCTGTCGAGAGTTGTGACGGAACGGCCGCCAGTGCCGTGACCGGCCGCTTCCGCCCGACCCATCCCTTTCCCCTGCCGGCCGCCCCATGGACACCTCCCCCTCGCCAGCGCTTTCGGTGGCGATCGCCGTGCTGACCGTGCTGCTGGGCCTCACCGGCTTCGGGGTCTATCTGGCCTTCGGACCGCCGTCGAAGGGCCTCACCGATCCGTTCGACGATCACGACGACTGACGCCGCAGGCGCCAGAAACCGAGCTGCCAGGGGACCAGCAGGGCAACGCCAGCCCCCTCGCCGGTCGCAACGGCTTGATCGAGCCCGTCGAGCCGCTCCAGCCACTGCCAGTCGGGCCCGAAATCGAGCCGCTGCCGCAACGGCGTCAGGTTCTGAACGGCGATCCGAACGACACCGGGCTCGCCATCGGCCAGCAGGCGCAGCAACTGCACGCCGGCCGGCAGGGCCGGCAAGGCCGCCAAGGCTCCAGCAGGTAGGGCGCTGGCGGCAGCTGGGGACAACGCCTGCCCCCCCTCCCTGGGCAGCGGCCGGCACCAGAGCGGCTCCCGGAACGCCTGGGCTGCCACGCTGACCTGATCCTGGCGCCAGCCCTGGCAACAGGGCATCAGGGCAAGACGAAGACGGTGCCAGCCGTTGTCGGCACCGGGATCCGGCCAGGTCGGCCCGCGCAAGAGCGACACCCCGAGGCGCTCCTCGCTGCCATGCACCCCCTGGGGGCCATCGAGCAACAGGGCCAGACCCCCGACATCGGCCTGGCTGGCCACCCAGCTGATCGCCGTCACCTCCCAGCGGCTGCGCTCCCGCGGCAGCAGCGCCTCAGCCGGTCGTTCAATCACCCCTCCGGTGGTGTCGGTGGCGGTGCGCAGGGAGCGCTGCGCCAGCGGGCACTCCAGGCGCAACAGTTCATGGCGCTGGCGCCAGTCAATCGCCACGGTCACCTCCAGCCATGGGCTGGCGGCCTGCAACCGCAGGTCGAGCCGGAAGCGACTGGCGCCGATCCGACCGCGCCGACAGGCCTGCAACAGCAACGGTCCCCGTTCCAGCAGCTGCATGGCGTCATCCCAGACCACCGGCATGGGCTGGTCGCGGTAGCCGGCGGCCAGATCCCAGGCATCCCAGTACTCACCGGCATCGGCGAACCGAAGCAGGGCCAGGGGGGCCGCCAGCTGGGGCACACCCTCCCGATCCCAGAGCTGCTCCAGTCCATCGCCGCTGATCAGCGCGCTGAGCTGGCCGTTGCTCCAGCGCCAGGCCTCACCGGCCGCCGCAGGCTCGGACCGGCACTGCAGCGGATCGACCACTGCCGCTGGCTCCGCCGCCGACCCCGCGGCGGCCGGAGGCACCAACGCTGATCGCTGCAGCGACCAGGCCGCCACCCCACTGAGCGTGGGCAGCTGCACCCAGGCGCCGCCGGCGCTGGCGGGCTGACTGGCCAACAGCTGATCGCCAAGACGCCAGGAACCAGCGGGCAACCGCAGGCATGGGGTCGCGCGCCGCAGCGCCTGAAGCTGCACCAGCCACCAACCGTGCTCGTTCTGCGGATGACCGCGCTCCTGCAGGAGCCAGTGCTGCAGGGCCTGATCACGGGCCCGCGAGGCCTGACGACGCGCCAGCCGCCATTCCGGCTCGGCCTGCTCAAACACCTCCGGAATCGAGGTGCCGGGAAGGATGTCGTGGAACTGCTGAAACATCAGCGTTCGCCAGGGCAGCGGCGCTGCCGGCGCAGGCACCCCTCCTGACAGCACCGGCAGAGCGCGGGCCAGCTCCGCCTCCCGCAGCAGCCGCTCCAGCGTGCGGTTGTGACGTTTCTGGTCGGGCCGGGTGGTGGCGCAGCCGCGATGCAACTCCAGGTAGAGCTCATCGCGCCACACCGGCCAGCGAGACGCGTGGGGCTCCAACCGCGCCAGATGGTCGCGCAGGGTGCCATGCCGCTGGGGCGCCGTTTCCGGACGTTGCTGCCACTGGCTCAACTGCAGCAGCATCTCGGCGGTAGGACCGCCGCCATGGTCACCGATCCCCGGCAACCACAGGGCTTCCTCGAGGCCGGTCCGGCGCTGCCAGGCCAGGCGATGGCGCTCCATCGCCAGGGGATCGCCGGCTACCCCAATCGGCCCATGCATCAGCGCCAGCACCTCCGCACCACAGCGGCTGCGCCAGCGAAACAGGCCATGGGGGAAGGGGTGACTGGCGTTCCAGGCCAGCTTGTGGGTGCAGAACCAGCGCACCCCGGTGGCCGCCGCCACCGCCGGCAGGCCCGCACCGAACCCGAAGCTGTCCGGCAACCAGGCCAGCTGGTGCTCCCATTCAGGAAACCGTTGGCGGCTGTCGTGCTGGCCTTCCTGAAACTGCCGCAGCAAGGAGAGGGTGCTGATCAGCAGGCAATCGCTCTCCACCCAGGGCCCACAGAGGGGCTCCCAGCGTCCGGCCTGCATCGCGGCGCGGATGCGGGCGTACAGCGCTGGCCGGCATTGTTCGAGCCAGGCATAGAGCGCCGGGGTGGAGTGGCCGAAGTGGAGGTCCTGAAAGCGCTCCATCAGGTGCAGCACCGAGCTGAAGGTGCGCTCCGCTGCCTCCCAGGTGTCGGCCACTGGCCAGAGCCAGGCCAGATCCAGGTGTGCATGGCCCAGCACCTGAAAACGACCCGTCGCCGTGGGCAACAGCCCCTGACGCTCCAGGGCCTCCAGGCTGGCGCGCACGCCGTCGGCATCCCCGGCGGCCAGGGGCTGCAGGGCGGCTTCCAGAGCCTCAAGCGCCGGCTGCCGCTCAGATTCAGCCTGGGCCAGCAGACGCTCCAGCACCAGGCCCAGGCCCGTGGCCAGAGCCAGTCCCTCGGGATCCTGCGAGGCCGGCGGATCCAGCTCCACCAGGCTGTGAATCAAGGCGGCATCGTCATGAAGAGGGCTGCGCAAACACAGCTCCAACGCCAGGGGCTCCCCCTGCCACCAGGAATCCGGCAGCAGCCAGCGACAGGCGTTGTCGAACAGATCGCCCCGATGGATCACGGCGCCATCGACCCGCAGCTCCACCTGATCCGCCCACCAGAGCAGAACCAGCCGTGCTGCGGGGAACGGAAGCCGTTGATGCCGCTGCCGCCAGGCGGGCGGGCAGTGCAGCTGCAGCCGCAGCAGCCGCTCCTGACCGCCCCGGGCCACGATCACCAGCCCCCGGGCAGCCCAATCCGGCCGATGCTGCGCCCCCCAGGGATGCTCGAGGGCTGAACCCCAGGCGCCATCGGGTTGGAGGCAGGACCACCCGGACTGCAGATCCAGCCGCGAACGTGACTGAAACGTTTCAATCCACGGGCGAAGTACCGCCTCAGGGGCCTTCGGCATCTTGGCTGGCCTGCGATGACCCATAGGATGATGCGGCTGCTACCGGGTCGTCCATGCTTGCCCTCAAGATCTCGGTTTATTCCGTCGTCTTCTTCTTCATCGGGATCTTCGTCTTTGGCTTCCTGGCCAGCGATCCCAGCCGCACCCCGAGCCGCAAAGATCTCGAAGACTGAGCCTCAACGGCTGGATCAGGCGCCAGGCGGCCTGAAGCGAAGCGCCTGCGCCACCCCGACCGCGCAGCCGAGACCTGACCAGGCAGCATCGACCCATGCGCGTGCTGCTGTCGGTCCATGCCGCTGGATCAGGCTCCTGACGAAGCTCACGTCTGGCCGGGTGGACTGGCTGCAGGCAACGGACCTGGCTGCAGCTCCCTGAAGCCACTGCCCGCAGGGCTCCATGGGTCCTCTCTCAAGCAGCGCCCCCGCTGCATCAACCGTCCCTAGGCCGGCACTGACCGCCGGCTTTCGTGGCAGGATCTGCGCCTCTGACGTCAAGGGACGAGTCAACCGTTGCGAACCAGGTTGTCGTCCCAGCTCCCACGGTTGAGATCCACACTCGCCCCGGGCGCCCTTGCTGGTCCGCTGCTGGCCAGTGTGCTTCTGGCAGCGGCGGCGGAAGCCGAACCTTTGGTCAGCGCATCGAGCCTCGCCGCTTCAGGGGCCGCTCCGATCTCCACCCAACCGACCGCGCCAGCCGCCTCCCAACCAGCTCCACCAGCCAGGACCGCAGGGCTTCCTGATGCCGCGAGTGCGGGCATCCTGCCGGAAGAGCTGGTGCTCAGCGCCAACCATCAGGAGTACGACGCCCAGACCCAGCGCTTCGTCGCCAGCGGCAACGTGATGCTCTATCTGGCCGGAGGACGTCTGTTGGCGGACCGGCTGGAATTCGACACCGGCAGCCGCACCTTGCTCGCCACTGGCCGACTGCGTTTTCAGCGCGGCCAGCAATACCTGCAGGCCAGCCGTCTTCGCTACAGCCTCAGTGAAGGCGTGGGCACGATCGAGGACGTCTATGGCGTGATCGACCTCGATGGCAGCGACACAGATTTCAATCTCGAGGCCCCGCCATCCGCGCCACTGACGGCGGCCCAGCCGCCGTCGTGCACGCCGCTGCTGCCACCGATTCCGTCATGGCATCCTTTCGCCTGGGCGGCCACCGCCTGGGGCGGCCAGATGGTGGACAACACCTCGGGCTCGGCGCTTGGTCTGTCGGGGCGCGGACGACCGGAAGTCCTCGGGGGCATCGGCCTGCAACGCCGCCTGCTCGATGGCGGGCCGCTCAGCCTGGAACTCGACACCAACCTGCTGGGCCATGTCGCCCAGAGCCAGGCGGGAGGCCCCTACAACCAGGCGGTGGCCTACGCCAACACCCCGGCGCAGAGCTTCGGAGAACTGACCGGCGGCCTTGGCGTGCGGCTCTGGCTGCAGCCATGGCTGAACATTTTTGCCGTGGAAGGCGTGAGTGTGCTCAGCTCAACCAGCCATTACGAGCGCACCTTCCGCGAGGCCTCGTCGTCCGTTCTCAACTACACCGCCCTGGAGGTTGAAGCCCTGGTGTCGCCCCAGTGGTCACTCGTAGGCCGGGTTCATCAGCGCTCGGGCGCGTTCGGCGCCTTCAACGGTGTGCGCGAAGGCAGCACCGCCTACCTGGTGGGACTGCGGCATCGTTTCGGAGAGCCCCGACCCCTGAGGCCTCGCCTGCAGGTCGCCCCGGCCCCGGGCTGCCCGGGTGCACCGGCGCCGGGAAGCGAGGCTCGCAACACCCTGGCCTCGGCCCTGGAAACAACGGCGATGGAGCAGGGAACGGGCAGGTCCCAGGCCAGCCTGAGCCCAAGCGCCGCCACAACCACGCCCCGAAGCAGCGAATCGCTCTGGCAACGGGCCCGGCGCATGGAACGGGAACGGGCTGAGGCGGTCGATCGCCTTGATCAGCGCGTCAGCGATGTGCGTTTCCAGCAGAGCCTGATCTCGGAGCAGAAGCTCGGCTTCACCCAGCTGGGGATCAACCCGGAAACGGTCAATGGTTTCGGTCAGGCCCTGCCTCAGCAGCTGCAGGGTGCGGCACAGACCCAACCACAAGCGCAGTCGAAGACCAGTGCCGGTATCAGCGCCCAGAGCCTGGTGACAGGAACGATCAGCCGTTGGCGCTTCCAGGCCAGGCGGATGGAAATCACCCCCACCGCCTTGAAAGCCGACCGCGTTGCTCTGACCAACGACCCGTTCACGCCGGCCCAGAGCTGGCTGGATGCCGATGGGGTGACCGTGGTTCAGATCTCCAAAGACAAAACGCGGATCTGGGCACGACGCAACCAGCTGGTTCTCGATGAACGCCTGCCGATCCCGATGATCAGCCGCACCACGATCGAACAGCAGGTGAGCACCCCTTGGTTGGCGGGTATCGACGATCGGGATCGCAATGGTGCCTACATCGGTTACCAGCTCGCACCCCTGCGCTTTGGGGCTAGCGGCAGCCTGGCTCTGCAACCGCAGCTGCTGATCCAACGGGCACTCAATGGGTCCACCAACAGCTATCCACTGCCGGGTCAGCCAGCTGATGCACCGACCGTGTCCCAGCCCACCACCACAGCGGATCTCTTCGGCCTGATCGCCACCTTGAAGACACCCCTGGCTGGCTTCCAGTTCAACGGCACCGCTGATCTCTCCACCCTGAACCCCGAGCATCTGGCCGCCGGCACCCGCAGCTGGGCCGAGCTGAGCCGCAGCGTGAAGCTCCCCCTGCTGGGCGAGAGCACTCTGCGGATCTTCGGGGCCTACCGCTACCGCACCTGGAACGGCACCCTGGGCGAGCAGGATGTGTACGCAGCCTACGGGGTATCGCTGGAAGACACCGGCAACCTGCCCAACTGGGGCGCCCTGAGCAGCAGGTACTACTGGAAAGTCGGCAGCGGCAATTACCAGGCCACTGCCTACTCAGCCACCAACGCGCCAGCAGATGTAGCCAGCACCTGGCGCACCAATGTGATCGGCTCCCTGAACGCCAGCCTGCCGCTCTGGACGGGTAAAACGCTGCCCCTGACCCGCGACCAGGCCTACCGCTACTCTGCCGTTCCGATCAAGCCGGGCCTGAGCCTGGCTGCCAACATCACCGGCAGCCTGGCCGTCTACGGCAACAACGGGTACCAGAACACCCTCTCCATCAGCGGTGGTCCGACCCTGACCCTGGGCCATTTCCAGAAACCCTTCTTCGATTACACCCAGTTCTCAATCACCGGAGGAGGCACCTTCCGCCAGGGACTCAGCCCCCTGGGCTTCGACAGGGCCGTGGACCTGGGAACGCTCAACTTCGGGCTCACCCAGCAGATCGCCGGCCCCCTGGTGTTCAGTGGCGGCGTTGGCATCAACATCGACCCGAATTCGTCCACCTATGGCGGCATCACCAATTCCTACCTCGAACTGCGTTGGCAGCAACGGGCTTACGAAGTCGGTGTCTTCTACAGCCCCTACGCGCAACTCGGTGGCCTGCGGATCAAGCTGAACGACTTCAACTTCCAGGGCCCGGGCCTGCCCTTCACTCCCTACGAGCCGACCGCGCTCACCTCACCGGCGCGGCGCCTGCTCTGAACCGATGGCCCGGCCTGGAACGCTGCAGCCGCCCCAGGCCTGAAAACACACACCAGCCAGGCAGCGGCCAAGCCTTCAGGCCGGCCAACCCGGCAAGCCGCAAAGCGGCTCACCCATCAAGCAGCAAAGCTGCGCAGATAGGGCAGACGGGCCGCGGTGTTGATCAGGGCCTGATCCTGGGCCAGCAGCTGACCGGTGGCATCCCACTGCCCACTGAGGAACATCGAGCGTGGTCCTTCAGCGAGCTCAAGGCTCCAGGAACGCTCGCCATCGGCCAGGGCGGCCACGAACTGCAGGCGCTCAAGATCCAGGCAGCCGACAGCCGAGGCCGTCAGCGAAGCCTGCAGATCGAGCATGGTGTCATGGGCGGCGATCAGGCAGGGGATGCCGAGAGCCAGGCAGTTGCCGTGGAAGATCTCGGCGAAACTCTCGCCCACCACGGCCCGGATGCCCCAGCGCATCAGCGCCTGGGGCGCATGTTCGCGACTGGAACCGCAGCCGAAGTTGCGGTTGACCAGCAGGATCGACGCGCCCTGATGCTCAGGGCGATCAAAGGGATGCGGACCGGCCGGATCCTGGGCCAGTTCCGCCCGGTCGTCGGCAAAGGCCGCCGGACCGAGGGCATCGAAGGTGACGCACTTCAAGAAGCGCGCGGGGATGATCCGATCGGTGTCGATGTCATCACCGCGCACAACGACGGTGGTACCGCTGACGGCGGTGATCGCTCCGCTGGGGAACGGCGTGCTGGACGGAGCCGAGAAGACCACGAGGTCGGAAGGGGAGGAACAGGACAGGGAAAGGGCCGCCAGCTGATCGCGATCAGAAGTGGCTGCAGGGAGTGGCGTGCTCAGGCGGAAGCCAGCAGCTCACGCACATCGGTGACACGGCCGTGGATAGCCGCCGCCGCCACCATCGCCGGGCTCATCAGCAGCGTGCGGCCACTGGCGGAACCCTGACGGCCCTTGAAGTTGCGATTGCTGGAGCTGGCACTGATCTGACGACCCTCCAGACGATCCGGATTCATGGCCAGGCACATCGAACAGCCGGGCTGGCGCCACTCGAAGCCCGCCTCCAGGAAGATGCGATCGAGGCCCTCGGCTTCTGCAGCAGCTGCCACCTGCTCCGAGCCCGGCACCACGAAGGCCTTGATGCCCTCCGCCACCCGCCGGCCCCGGGCCACGGCCGCCGCCGCCTGCAGGTCACTGAGGCGGCCGTTGGTGCAGCTGCCGATGAAACAGACATCGACCGGGGTGCCGGCGATCGGCGAACCCGGTTGCAGGTCCATGTAGCGGTAGGCCTCCTCCGCGATCGGGCGCTCGTCCGGTTCGGTCTGCTCAAGCGTCGGCACCGTTTCATCGACACCGATGCCCTGGCCGGGGGTGATGCCCCAGGTGATCGTCGGCGCGATCGTGCTGGCATCGAAGCGCACCTCGTCGTCGAACACGGCCTCAGGACCACTGGCCAGGCTGCTCCACCAGGCCACGGCCTGATCCCAGGCGGCACCGGATGGGGCATGGGGACGACCGCGGAGATAGTCGAACGTCACCGCATCCGGATTGACATAGCCGCAGCGGGCACCGCCCTCGATCGCCATGTTGCAGAGGGTCATCCGCTCCTCCATCGAGAGAGCCTCGATCGCTGGGCCGGCGAATTCATAGGCGTAGCCCACGCCGCCCTTGACGCCCAGGGTGCGGATCACGTGCAGCACCAGATCCTTGGCATACACGCCGGGCTGCAGGCGGCCCTCCACCCAGAGGCGCCGCACCTTGAGTTTGCCCATCGCCAGGCTCTGGCTGGCGAGCACGTCGCGCACCTGACTGGTGCCGATGCCAAAGGCAATCGCCCCGAAGGCGCCGTGGGTGGAGGTGTGGGAGTCGCCGCAGGCCACGGTCATGCCGGGCTGGGTGAGGCCCAGCTCAGGGGCGATCACATGGACGATGCCCTGGCGGCCACTGCCGAGGCCATGCAGGCGGATGCCGTGCTCGCTGCAGTTGCGCTCGAGGGTGGCCAGCATCTCCTCAGCCAGCGGATCGGCGAAGGGACGCGCCTGCGAGAGCGTGGGAACGATGTGATCGACGGTGGCTACCGTGCGCTCGGGATGGCGCACGCCGAGGCCGAGATCCTTCAGGGCAGCGAACGCCTGGGGGCTGGTGACCTCGTGGATCAGATGCAGGCCGATGAACAGCTGGGTGCCACCGCCGGGAAGATCCGCCACACGGTGCAACTCCCAGACCTTGTCGTAAAGGGTGGCGGTGCTCAAGGACCAGCAGCACGAAAGGATGAATCAGCCTAAAAGGGAGAGGTCCAGCCTCAGCCGGTTGAGCGCCTCCAGGGTCGAGAGCTGCTGAATCCAGGCCCGACCCCGGCTCTCGCCGAAGCGGACCGGGGCACTGTGGCCGCCTGCGGGGCCGACCACGGCGATGTGCACCAGACCGACGGGCTTCTCAGCGCTGCCACCGCCGGGTCCAGCGACGCCGGTGATCGCCAGAGCCCAATCGGCACCGGTGCGCTGGCGCACCCCTTCGGCCATCGCCAGGGCCACCGGATCGCTGACGGCGCCATGGCTCTTCAGCAACGGCTCCGGCACCCCCAGCAGATCGCGCTTGACGGCATTGGCATAGGCGATCACGCCGCCCAGAAACACATCAGAAGCGCCAGGCACCGCCGCCAGGGCCGCACCGAGGCCACCGCCGGTGCAGCTCTCGGCCACCGCCAGGGTCTGGCCGCGCCCGCGCAGACAGCGCAGAACGACCTCAGCCAGGCTGTCATCGTCGCGGCCGAAGCAGGCCGTACCAGCACGGGAGCGGATCTCCGCCTCGACGGGGTCGAGCAGGGCCTCAGCCTCGCGGCGGCTGGCCGCGCGGGCCGTGAGCCGCAGGATCACCTCACCGGCGCCGGCATAGGGCGCCAGCGTGGGGTTGCTGCCCTCCAGCAGATCGGCCACCCGTTC
>JBEDHF010000101.1:0-4826 GCA_041174245.1 Cyanobacteriota bacterium | reverse complement strand
TCATCTGTCACGCCGATGGACAGGCACCACCCAGCCGATTTCTCTGCCGACGTCCCTCCCGCCCCTGAGGCGCTCAGCCATCGTCAGCTGCAGGCGCTGTTGCGCCTGGCCCCCCGCGAAGCCGATCGCGGTCCGCTGGAGGCCGGCGCCAACGATCAGCCGGGCAGCCCCTCGCTGCGTCTGCAGCAGTTGCTCGCCGAGCACGAGGCGCTCAGTCAGGCCATCCTCGAGGAGCTCAGCCGCCAGGGCGATGCTCTTCAGGGCAGCTATAGCCCGCCGCAACTGATGGCCCTCGGCGCCCTGGTGACCCACCTGCGCCTCGGTCTGGGCGCCCTTGAGGCCAGCCGTCATTGAGGCCTGGCTCCTCGCAGGTCGGCAGGCCTGCTGGAACCATCGGTTCCAGGTCGTACAGGAAAGGGTCGGCTCCATGCCATAAGTTGAGCGCAATGACCCCTTCAGCCGCTCCTCGGCGTCGGCGCCGTCCTTCGATCCTTCTGGCCATCGTGGCTGGCCTCGGGTCTGGGTTGCTCCTCTCCGCCCCCCTGTCCCGCCTGCTGAGCGGGGAAGGGTTCGGGCCGGCCGAGGCGCTGGTCAATCCGTTCAGCCGCTGGGTCGGGATCGCCAGTCAGGACATCGTGGTGCTGGGCACCGATGTCGGCGGCGGCAACACCGATGTGATCACCGTGCTCCGGGTGCGCGATGGCGTCACCCAGGTCACCCAGATCCCCCGCGACACCTACATCGAGTCGCCCCGCTTCGGTCCCCAGAAGATCAATGCGCTTTACAGCCTCGGGGGACCGGAGGCGGTGAAGGAGGAGCTCAGCCGGCATCTGGGCCGTCCGATCCAGCACCACGTGCTGATCAATCTGGCCGCGATCCGGCGCATGGCCGATGCCAGCGGCGGCATCGTTGTCGATGTGCCCAAGCGGATGGCCTACACCGACCGCTCCCAGGGGCTGTACATCGATCTTCAACCCGGTCCCCAGCTGCTCAAGGGCAGGGATCTGGAGGGTTTCCTGCGCTTCCGCCACGATGAACTGGGCGATATCGGTCGCCTGGAGCGTCAGAAGCTGGCCTTGCAGGCGCTGGTCAAGAAGCTCTCCCAGCCCTCCGAGCTGGTGAAGCTGCCGATGCTGCTCTCGGCCGCCGGCAAGGATCTACGCACCGATCTCGGGCCGATGGAGGTCGGTGGTCTGGTAACGGCGATCAGCGGCACCAGGCTCCAGACCCATCGCCTCGACGGCACAGCGACCTACCGCAACGGCATCAGTTACTGGGACGCGATCTGGCCGGCGCCGGAGTCGTCTGAGCCGCCGGCTCCAGCCCCGGACCCGGCTCACTCCAGGAGCGCCGGCACGGCGTCGAACCGGGATCGTTTCCTGTTCTGAAGGATCGCTGGCGGCGGAGCCGGTGTCAGGCCCTCAGCTCTGCGATGGGCCGGAGCTTGAGGGCGGTGGCGGTGCTTCGGCCTGATCCTGCCGCGTCAAGGAGCCTTCGCCTGCATAGGCACCGCCCACATTCTGGGTGCGGGTGAGGGTGACCAGGGCCAGCAACAGGGCCAGAAACGCCAGGGTGGGAGTGGAGGCGGCCACGCTCACCCCCAGGGCGGCTGTGAACCAGATCGAGGCGGCGCTGGTCAGCCCACGCACCTCCGGGGCCCGGTCGCGGCCGTTGCCGGGGGGCACCAGAATCTCGCCAGCCCCGAGGAAGCCCACACCGGTGGCCACCCCCTGGATGGCACGGCTGCGGGAATTGGGGTCGTGGCCGGCGGCCAGCACCAGCAGGCAGGCGCTGAGGCCGACCAGCACATGCACCCGCAGCCGGTTCGGATGGGGCGTCGTGCCGTGGTGGGCCCGGTTCAGGCCGACGGCCAGGGCGCAGAGCACCGCCAGACCCATGCGCAGGAGCGCATCCAGATCGGGCTGTAGATCGAGAACGGTCATGGCCCCATCCTGGCCAGGCCGCCCCTTTTCGCCTCAGATGCCACGATCTGTTGCAACCGTGAGGGCGTTTTCCTTGGGGGCGCCCCAGCGGCGTCAGCGCGGCAGCACCCCCAGGGCAGCCAAGGGGGCCACGGCTGCATCCTGGGAGCCCTCCAGTGAGTCGGTGAGGCACTGGGCCAGCAGCGGCGCCAGCACCGGCACCTGGCTGAAGGCGCCGCTGAAGCCGGTGAACACCCACAGCCCGGGCTGATCCGCCAGAGGCCCCACCTGGGGCAGGCCATCGCTGCTGAAGGCCACGGCCGTCTGGCGGTAGGGGGCCTCGAGGCTGGCCAGCTCTGGCTTCCAGGCGGCCAGCTGCTGCCGGAGGCGCTGCTCCATCCGTGCGGGGTCCGGAGCGGCGCCATGCGTCGGTTCAGGGTTGACCAAGCTGATCTGGCCCAGCAGCGCCCCCTCGCCCCACGGCGCCAGGCCGGGATCGACGATCCACTCGCCTGTTGTCAGCGACGGGGCCCGCCGTTCCAGCGCCGGGCGCTGCCATTGCCGGGGCAGCCAGATCCGATCGCCCGGCAGCCCGGCGGGCCGTTGCTCCAAGGTCAGAACCCCGGCCCAGCTGCAGCGAAGCCTCGGTGTCAGCGAGGGCCAGAGCGCCCGGCATCCAGCTCCGGCCGCCAGCACCACCCGATCGGTGCTGAGGGTCCCGGCGCCCGGGAGTTCCAGGCTCAGGCCAGGGTCGTGCCCGGGCCGTGATCCACGCCTGAGCTGCAGGGGACCCAGGGGTTCGTGCTCGATCCTCTCTACCCCAGCCGCCCGGAGCACCGCCGGCAGGGCTCGCTGCAGCACCCTGGCGTCGACCCGCGAGAACCGCCGTGGCCGGATCCGTTCCCAGCTTGAGCCTCCGGCTCCATGCAGGCGCAACCGGCAGGGCCGCCAGCCGAGATCTCCATGGCGCCGCTGCCAGCGCCGCCATTGGCCGGGGGCGCCACGCATCGATCGCCCCAACGGCCCCGGCGGACCGCTCCACCAGGCCACACCCCCATAGCTGAGGGCCGTGGCATCAGCCTGGGGCGTCGAAGCCAGCAGCTGGCGCACGCGCCAACCGCGCTCCACCAGGGCCAGGGCCGCCAGGCTGCCGGCCAGGCCGCCGCCGATCACCACCGCATCGCCAGGGGCCGTCATTGGCGGCGTTGCGAATGGCCTCAGATCTGGAAGGTGAAGGAGGTGACCACCCGCTCGAACAGCTCCTTCACCCGCGACCAGCGCGCTTCATTGGTGCTGGCGGCCAGGGTGTAGAGCCTGCCTCGGTCGACCACCACGGTCGCCAGTTCATGGCGGTCGCGGTCAGCGAGGTGAACGCTGTATTCGAGGTCGTAGAAGGTGCGGCTGCCGGCCTGGCGCTCCCGGGCTTCGATCAGTTCGGCCACCCGACCGCTGCCCTCCGGGGCAATCGCCGTGCGGCGCAGGGTCTCACCCACGGCCACGGCGCTGCCGAGGCTGGAGAGATCCCGGTCTGGGTTGACCTCGGTGATCACCAGGCTCAGGGTTTCGTCGCTGTTGATCAGGTCGTGGAAGACCAGCTCCGGCCCGCCGCTGACCGCGGCCCGCACCCAGCCGGTGGGATAGAGGAAGACGTAGCGACCGTCCGGGCTGGCGTAGGAGTTGAGGCCGGCGGCGGCGGCGCTGCAGCCCACCAGGGTGATCGCCAGCACCAGGCTGAGCAGGGCACCGAGCCCCCCCTGGCGCAGGCGCTGTCCGACGGAGCGAAGGGAGGGGATGGGCATCGGCCTGGGAGCCACGCGACTGCATGCATTGTCACTGGCGGAGCGCTGCCGTTGAGAGCCCCGCCTAGATTCCTGTCACTTGCGCCAAGGCCCTGAGCGGCTTCACCCGACCTCTGGCCCGGCTGATCGATCAGTTCGAGCGCCTGCCCGGCATCGGCCCCCGCACGGCCCAACGCCTGGCCTTGCATCTGTTGAGGCAGCCGCCGGAGCAGATTCAGGCCTTCGCCGACGCTCTGTTGCAAGCCCGCAGCCAGGTCGGTCAGTGCCAGGAGTGTTTCCACCTCTCGGCGGAGCCGGTGTGCGAGATCTGTGCCAATGCCGAGCGCCACAACGGCCAGATCTGCGTGGTGGCCGATTCCCGAGATCTGCTGGCGATGGAGCGGACCCGCGAATACAAGGGCACGTATCACGTGCTGGGCGGACTGATTTCGCCGATGGATGGCATCGGCCCTGATCTGCTGCAGATCCGGCCCCTGGTCGGCCGGGTCGATCGTGAAGGCATCCAGGAGGTGATCCTGGCCCTGACCCCCAGCGTTGAGGGCGACACCACCAGCCTCTATCTGGCCCGCTTGCTGCGGCCCTTCACCGAGGTCAGCCGCATCGCCTACGGCCTGCCTGTCGGTAGTGAGCTGGAGTACGCCGATGAGGTCACCCTGGCCCGGGCCTTGGAAGGGCGCCGGCAGGTCGATCCCTGAACGCTGCCGCTTCGTCTGCACCGCTGCTGATCCTGCCGCTGATGTCTGCCACCCAGAGCCGTTACAGCGCCATTCCGCCGGCCGAGCGCCTGCCGGAGTGGCTGCGTCGTCCGATCGGCTCAGCCTCGGCGCTGGAGCGGGTTCAGGGGTTGGTGAAGCAGCAGCGGCTGCACACCATCTGTGAGGAGGGGCGCTGCCCCAACCGGGGCGAGTGTTACGCCGCCGGTACCGCCACCTTTCTGCTCGGCGGGCCGGTCTGCACCCGCAGCTGCGCCTTCTGTCAGGTGGAGAAGGGGCAGGCGCCTGCTCCTGTCGACCATGGCGAGGCCGAGCGGGTGGCGGAGGCGGTGGCGGCCCTGGAGCTGCGCTATGTGGTGCTCACGGCCGTCGCCCGCGACGATCTCCCAGAC
>JBEDHF010000100.1:0-7898 GCA_041174245.1 Cyanobacteriota bacterium | reverse complement strand
CACGGCGGCCAGGGGGGCCTTTCTTACATTGTGGCCACGTATGGATCCGGATCGATGGCAAGCGTGGGCGTCGGCGGCAGCGCGGTGATCAACGGCAGCTCCCCTCAGGCGCAGGCTCCGGCGCCCGCACCTCTGGCCCCACTGGAGGCCGATCGCGACCTGCTCAGTCCGAATCGCAACCTGGCGCCGATCACGGCCGAGCTCGATGCGGAGGGGCGTCTGCAGGTGGGTGGCTGCGCCCTCAGCGATCTGGCCCGCACCTACGGCACACCGCTCTATGTGCTCGATGAGGCGACCCTGCGTAGCACCTGCCGTGCCTATCGCGAGGCCCTGGCCGCCCATTACCGCGGCGAGGCCCTGGCGCTTTACGCCTCCAAGGCCAACAGCTCCCTGGCGATCTCGGCTCTGGTGGCCTCCGAGGGGCTCGGCCTTGATGCCGTCTCCGCCGGCGAACTGCTGACGGCCCTTCAGGGCGGCATGCCCGCCGATCGGATCGTCTTCCACGGCAACAACAAGTCGGAGCAGGAGCTGCGGCTGGCGGTTGAGGCGGGGGTGACCGTGGTGGCCGACAACTGGCACGACCTGGAGCTGCTGGCGTCGATCGCCCCGGCGGCGGCGGCGCCTGTGCGCCTGATGCTGCGCTTCACGCCGGGCATCGAGTGCCACACGCATGAGTACATCCGCACCGGCCACCTCGACAGCAAGTTCGGTTTCGATCCCGATCAGCTGGAGGCCGTGCTCCAGCACCTGCTCGGCTGTGCCTGGGCTCGGGTCATCGGCCTCCATGCCCACATCGGCTCCCAGATCTTCGAGATCCAGCCCCACCGCGATCTCGCCGCCGTGATGGCCGATGCCCTGGCCCTGGCCCGCTCGCTCGGTCACCCCTGCACCGATCTCAACGTCGGTGGCGGCCTCGGCATTCGCTACGTGGCCTCGGATGATCCGCCGTCGATCCAGACCTGGGTGCAGCAGGTGGCGGAATCGGTGATGGCCGCCTGTGAGCAACGGGCGCTGGCCCTGCCCCGCCTGCTCTGCGAACCGGGTCGGTCGCTGGTGGCCACGGCCGGTCTCACCCTCTACAGCCTCGGCAGTCGCAAGGAGGTGCCCGGTGTGCGCACCTATCTTTCCGTCGATGGCGGCATGAGCGACAACCCGCGTCCGATCACCTATCAGTCGCTGTACACGGCCCTGTTGGCTGATCGCCCCGGCGCCGAACCCAGCGAGACGGTCACCCTGGCCGGCAAGCACTGTGAATCGGGTGACGTGCTGCTCAAGGAGCTGGCCCTGCCCCCGTCCCGTTCCGGAGATGTGCTTGTGGTGCTGGCCACCGGTGCCTACAACGCGGCCATGAGCTCCAATTACAACCGCATCCCCCGGCCGGCGGCCGTGCTGGTGCAGGACGGCCATGCCGATCTGATCCAACGGCGGGAGCAGCCGGAGGATCTTCTGCGCCTCGATGTCCTGCCGGAGCGGCTCGGGCGGGTACGTTGAGCGGGGGCTGAACGCAATGGGTGTGAACTGGTTGCAGAACCTGCACGCGCACGCGGTCCTGCTGCTCGATCTGCTGTTGGCCGGAGCGCTGTTCCTGGCCCTGCTGTCGCGCATCACCGAAACGCGCACCCTCTGGCTGCTGCGCGGCTGGCTGACCCTGGTCGCCCTGGCCTGGCTGGTGCAGACCTTTGCCCATCTGCCGCTGACCTCGAAGCTGGTGGATGCCCTGGTGTTGGCCTGCAGCCTCTCCCTGGCGATCCTCTGGCAGGGGGAACTGCGACGGCTGATGGAGCTGCTCGGCACCGGTCGCCTCGATGTGCTGCTCGGCAGCCGGCGCGGCGATCCGCTGGCGTCCGGCGCTGTGGCGCTACTCAGCGAAGCCGCCGGTCGCCTCTCCCAGGCCCGCCGTGGCGCCCTGATCGTGGTCGATCTCGGCAGCGATCTGCGTCCCGAGGATTTCCTCAACCCCGGCGTTCCCCTCGATGCGCAGCTGAGTGTGGAGCTGCTGCTCAATCTGTTCACCGTCGATACGCCGCTGCATGACGGTGCGGTGCTGGTCAAGGACAACCGGCTGCTGGCGGCCGGGGTGATCCTGCCCCTCTCCCGTCAGGGCCTCAGCCGCCTCGGCACCCGCCATCTGGCGGCGATGGGGATCACCGAACGCTTCGATCGCTGCCTCTGCATCGTCGTCTCGGAAGAGACCGGCACCCTCTCGCTCGCCAGCCAGGGGCGCCTGGAGCGCCCGATCACCAGCCGCCGCCTCCAGGAGCTGCTCAACGAGGCCGTGTCCACGGAAGCGGCGCGGGGCGGTGGTCGCAGCGGCGCCAAGACGCCTGCGACGCCTTCCTGGCGTACCGTTGGAGCGACTGCGCCGGATCGTCGCGCATGACGAGCGCCGTCGCATCTGACTTTTCTTCCCACAACCGCCAGCCTCTGCCGGCGGTGCTCGATCCCGCGCGGATGCCGGCCCATGTGGCCCTGATCATGGATGGCAACGGCCGCTGGGCCCGCCAGCGCGGTCTGCCCAGGGTGATGGGGCACCGGGAGGGGGTGGAGGCGCTCAAGCGCACCCTCCGACTCTGCAGCGACTGGGGCATCGGCGCCCTCACGGCCTACGCCTTCTCCACCGAGAACTGGACCCGGCCGGGCGAGGAGGTCAGTTTTCTGATGACCCTGTTTGAACGGGTGCTGGCTCGGGAGCTGGCCTCGCTCGAGCGCGAGCAGGTGAAGATCCGTTTTCTCGGCGATCTCACGCCCCTGCCGGCGGCCCTGCAGCAGCGCATTGCCGAGGCCACCGAACGTACCGCCAGCAACAGCGGCATTCATTTCAACGTCTGCACCAATTACGGCGGCCGTAGCGAGCTGGTGCGAGCCGCCCGTCACCTGGCCGAAGAGGTGGCCGCCGGTCGCCTGCTTCCGGAGCAGATCGACGAAGCGCGGATCGCTTCCCAGCTGCACACCGCCGGCGATGTCGATCCCGATCTCCTGATCCGCACCAGCGGCGAACGCCGGCTCAGCAATTTTCTGCTCTGGCAGCTGGCCTATGCCGAACTTCACATCACCGAGGTGCTCTGGCCTGATTTCGATCAGGACGCCCTGCTCACGGCCCTGGTGGATTACCAGAGCCGCCAGCGTCGTTTCGGTGGGGTCGACACGCCCCTCCATTCCGGTCTGACCCCAGCAACGCTGGGCTAGATCTGACCTGCTGCCCCCCACCCGCATCGCCTTGACCACTGCGCCCGCCCGCTCTGCTGCAGCCCCTGCTTCCCTTCGGCCCGAGGACGACGGGGCGGTGGTGGTGCGCCACGACTGGAGCCGTGAGGAGATCGAGGCTCTGCTGGAACTGCCGCTGATGGATCTGCTCTGGCGGGCCCAGCAGGTGCACCGCACGGCGAATCCTGGCTATCGGGTGCAGCTGGCTTCCCTGCTCAGCGTCAAGACCGGCGGCTGTGAGGAGGACTGTGCCTACTGCCCCCAGTCGATGCACAACAGCAGCGATGTGGCCGGTCAACCCGAGCTTGAGGTGGCGCCTGTGCTGGAGCGGGCCCGGGCGGCCCGCGAGGCCGGCGCCCATCGCTTCTGCATGGGCTGGGCCTGGCGAGACATCCGTGATGGCGCCCCCTTCGAGGCGATGCTGGCGATGGTCCGCGGGGTGCGCGAGCTCGGCATGGAGGCCTGTGTGACCGCGGGCATGCTCAGTGATCAACAGGCGGCGCGCCTGGCGGAGGCCGGCCTCACGTCCTACAACCACAACCTCGACACCAGCCCTGAGCACTACGACCGGATCATCACCACCCGCACCTACCAGGAACGGCTTGAAACCCTCGAACGGGTGCGCCGGGCCGGGATCGGTCTCTGCTGCGGCGGCATCATCGGCATGGGCGAAACCCTGAACGACCGGGCCGGCCTGCTGCAGGTGCTGGCCACGATCACGCCCCATCCCGAGAGCGTGCCGATCAATGCCCTGGTGGCGGTCGAAGGGACGCCGCTCGAGGGTCAGGCGGCGGTCGATCCGATCGAGTGGGTGCGGATGGTGGCGGTGGCCAGGATCCTGATGCCCCACAGCCGGGTGCGTCTCAGCGCCGGCCGTGAAACCCTCAGCCGTGAAGCCCAGGTGCTGGCCCTGCTGGCCGGCGCTGATTCGATCTTCTACGGCGAAACCCTGCTCACCACCTCCAACCCGGCGGTCGAGGCCGATCGGGCCCTGCTGGCCCTGGCCGGCGTTCAGGTGGAGGAGAGCGTCGCTGAGCGCTCCTGCTGATGGCGGCGTCGTTCTGCAGCCCGGAGCCGTCCGGGGCTGAAAGGCTGCAGGTGGCGGCCTTTTACCGTTTCGCGCTGATGACCGAGTTGCCGGCCCTGCGGCGGCAGCTGCTGGCCCTGGGCGAGCGTGAGCGGTTGCGGGGCACGGTGCTGCTGGCCGCCGAGGGGGTGAACGGCACGATCAGCGGCCCGGAGCCGGGGGTGCAGCGCCTGTTGCAGCAGCTGCGCCTGCAGCCTGGTCTGGAGGCGCTGGAGGCCAAGCTCCACAGCGCTGAGGCGCCGGTGTTCCATCGCTTCAAGGTGCGCCTGAAGCAGGAGATCGTCAGCCTGGGCCGGCCGGAGGTCGAGCCGCTGCGTCAGGTGGGTACCTATGTGGGCGCCGGCGACTGGGAGGCCCTGATCAGCGACCCCGACACCCTGGTGATCGACACCCGCAACGATTACGAGGTGGCGGTGGGCAGCTTCCGGGGCGCGATCGATCCCGGCACCCAGCACTTCCGACAGTTTCCGGCCTGGGTGGAGCAGGTGCTGCGGCCGCTGGTGGCCGCGCGGCAACCGCGCCGCCTCGCCCTCTTCTGCACCGGTGGCATCCGCTGTGAGAAGGCCACCAGCTACCTCCTGCAGCAGGGGTTTGAGGGGGTGCACCACCTTGAGGGCGGCATCCTCCGCTACCTGGAGGAGCGCCGCGATCCAGGCCGGTTCTGGCAGGGGGAGTGCTTCGTGTTTGATCAGCGGGTCACCGTCGATGCCGACCTGCAGCCAGGCTCCCATCAGCTCTGCCATGCCTGTGGCCGGCCCTTGGGGCCGGCGGAGCGCGAGCATCCCGCCTACCGCGAAGGGGTGAGTTGCCCCCATTGCATCGAGCGCTTCAGCGATCAGGACCGCGCCCGTTTCGCCGAGCGACAGCGGCAGATGGAGCTGGCCCAGCGTCGCGGTCAGGCCCATGTGGGAGCGGCGATGCCGCAGCGCTGATGCCGGCACCCGAGGTGGCGGCGACCCTTTACAGCTTCCGGCGCTGTCCGTACGCGATCCGGGCACGTCTGGCCCTGGCGGCAGCCGGTTGGCGGCCGGGGCTGGATCTGCTGCTGCGGGAGGTGGCGCTCGCGGCCAAGCCGCCCGAGCTGCTGCAGGCCTCTGCCGCCGCCACCGTGCCGGTGTTGGTCACGGCCACGGGTCACGTGGTGCGTGAAAGTCTGGACATCATGCGCCTGGCTCTGGCGGGTGCCGATCCCCAGGGCTGGCTGTTGCCCTGGGATCGGCCGGCGCAGAGGCGGATGCAGGCGCTGATCGAGGAGAACGATGGTCCTTTCAAGCACCACCTCGATCGCCATCGTTACCCGCAGCGCTTCGGGGCCGCCGTGCCATTGGGGGAGCATCGCCGTGAGCTCCTGGCCATCCTGCGCCACTGGAACGCGAGCCTTGAATCTGGTGGCTGGCTGCTTGGCGGTCAGTCCAGCCTCGCGGATTGGGCGCTGCTGCCGTTCGTGCGCCAGTTCGCCCTGACAGAACCATCCGGCTGGGCCGCTCAGGCAGGGCTTGAGGCTCTGCAGGGCTGGTTGGATCGCTTCATCGCCTCCGAGGAGCTGGCCATCGTGATGGCGCCGCCCTGGGGCCTGCGGCGCTGCTGGCGCTCGCCCCGCTGGATCTATCACCTGGCCCTGGCCGACGACTGGAGCGCGGCGCGCGCCCAGGGGGTGTATGCTGTCTCCAGCCGCCACCTGAGCATTGAGCAGGTGGGCTTTCTGCACGCTTCCTATGTCCATCAGATCGCCGCCACCCAGCGGCGCTTCTTTGCTGATGCCGGTCCGCTGAAGCTGCTGGTGCTCGACCCCGAGCAGCTCCAGGCCAGGGGCCTGCCGGTGCGGGCGGAACCGGCACCTGCAAGCGGCGAACTGTTTCCGCATGTCTACGGTGCCTTGCCGGTGGATGCGGTGCTGCATGTGGAGGTCTATCCATGACTGAGCCCTTGCCAGGCCTGGGGGCGATCGAGCAGGACGCCGTTGCCCGTGGTCTGCTGCTGCGCCTGCAGGTGGGCGGCCTGCTGGGGCTGCGCACCCTGCGGGTGGTGGTGGCCCGGCCAAGGCCCGATCAGCCGCCGCTGCTGCTCGGGGAGCTGAAGGGTTGGGCCCTGCCCCTGGCCGATGGCCTGCAGCTGGACACCCTGCGGGTGCTGGCCGGGGCTCCGGCCGGCGTCGGGCCCCTGATCTGGGCGGCCACCCTCTGCTGGGCGCTCGAGGAGACCCCCTGCCGGCGGGCCCGCTTTCTGGCGATCCGCGATGACGACCGCCAGCACCGGCGTCTGGTGCGCTATTTCCGTCGGCTTGGCTTCCGCGGCGAGCGCGAGGTCGGGGCCTCGCTGCTGGATCTGCCGCTGCGGCTGATCTGGGGCGGCTCCGGCCTGCTGATGCAGGGGGATTGCCAGCAGGCCCTGGCCTGCTCTCTCCGTCAGCTGGCGGCCCTGACCCCTCCTGCTCCGGGGTGATCCGGCGGATCGGCTGCTCGGCGGGCCCTGGCGCCCCAGCCTGCGCGACAGTCAGACGGCGGGCTCTCGCCTGGCTGGCCCCACCTCCTGCCGACACCATGACCCTGATCACCTGCCACTACCGCGGCCAGTTGCGCTGTGAGGCCGAGCACGGTCCCTCCGGCGATCAGTTGATCACCGATGCCCCCACCGACAACCAGGGGCGCGGCGAGCGCTTTTCCCCCACCGATCTGGTGGCGACCGCCCTGGCCACCTGCATCCTGACGGTGATGGGCATCGCCGCGGAGCGGCGCGGCTGGTCGCTGGAGGGCACTGAGGCCCGCGTCCAGAAAACGATGACCGCCACGGGGGTGCGGCGCATCGAGCGGCTCACCGTCTGGGTGCGCCTGCCCGATGATCTCGACAGTGGGGCCCGCGATCAGCTGCAGCGGTTGGCTGAAGGCTGCCCGGTCAAGCAGAGCCTGGAGGGCGCCGTGGCGATGGACCTGATCTGGGAGTGAGCCGGCGGCAGGGCTGGTTTCGCTGCCGGACCTGCCCTGGTGAGGGCCGTGCTGCCGTGCCTGCCCCCTAGGGCTGTTGCTGTTGTTGTTGTTCAGTGTTGCGGCGTGCCACCCAGGCTTCATGGGGCAGCGGTTCGGTGCCGTACTCCCAGTCGTCGTAGTCGGGGTCGTTGCGGATCTGCTGATGCAGCTGCTTCTGCACCTCGAAATCGTGGGGGCGATGCTCCTGGTCCAGGCCGGGCTCCAGGGAGCCGTCACCGGGGATCGAAGGCTTCGGCGCAGCGGTCATCGGGGCGGGTGGTTCCGGTGGGTCCATTCTGAAGCCTGGCGCCGGCGCTGGTCAGTCGTCGCAGCAACTCCAGTCGGAGTGGCCGGTATGCAGCCACTGGCGCTCGCGTCCGGAGAGCTGGGCGTAACGGCTGCCGCAGTCGCAGCCCCCATCCAGGCCCTGGGGATGGCGGCGCGGACAGTGGAACCAGGCATGGACACGGTCGACGGCCTCCGGGTCCACCGCGCCACCGCTGCCGACGATGAAGCGGTCGTGGCGCCAGGCAGGCGCGGCGATCTCCAGGCCGCTGCTCGGGTGGAGGGTCTGGCCATCGTGCTGGCTGTCGCTCGGGGAGGGGGTCAAGCCATGGCTCCTGCCATTGTTCAGGGATTGGGGG
>JBEDHF010000099.1:0-12517 GCA_041174245.1 Cyanobacteriota bacterium | reverse complement strand
CTTTAAACCCGATCCTAGAGATCGGGTATTTCGACGCTGTCTGGGGGTCGCTGCTAGCTTCGGCCCACGCTTGCGCTGTGGTCGTGACGGCAACCCTCTCCCGTTCCACTTTCATCGGTCTGCGCTGCAAGGAATGCGGCCACGCCTATGAGGCCGGCGCTCGCCATGTCTGTGAAGACGTCTGCTTCGGTCCCCTCGAAGTGGTCTACGACTACGAGGAGATCGCCCGCCGGGTCAGCCGGGCCTCGATCGAAGCCGGCCCGGCCTCGATCTGGCGCTACCGAGAGTTTCTGCCGATCGAAGGCGACCCGATCGATGTCGGTACCGGTTTCACCCCGCTGCTCCGCGCCAACCGACTCGCCCGCCGCCTTGGCCTGAAGTCGCTTTACATCAAGAACGATGGCGTCAACATGCCGACGCTCTCGTTCAAGGATCGGGTGGTCTCCGTGGCCCTGACCCGTGCCCGTGAGCTCGGTTTCAGCACCGTCAGCTGCGCCTCCACCGGCAACCTGGCCAACTCCACCGCTGCCATCGCCGCCCACGCCGGGCTTGAGTGCTGCGTGTTCATTCCCAGCGATCTGGAGCTGGGCAAAGTGCTGGGCACCCTGATCTACAACCCCACCCTGATGGCGGTGAAGGGCAACTACGACCAGGTGAATCGCCTCTGCTCCGAGGTGGCGAACACCTATGGCTGGGGGTTTGTGAACATCAACCTCCGCCCCTATTACTCCGAGGGCTCCAAGACCCTGGGTTATGAGGTGATCGAACAGCTCGGCTGGCAGCTGCCGGATCACATCGTCGCCCCTCTCGCGTCCGGCTCCCTGTTCACCAAGATCCGCAAGGGTTTTGATGAATTCATCAAGGTAGGCCTTGTGGATGAGAAGCCGGTGCGCTTCAGCGGCGCCCAGGCTGAGGGCTGCTCGCCGATCGCCCAGGCCTTCGCTGAGGGCCGTGATTTCATCACCCCCGTCAAGCCGAACACGATCGCCAAGTCGATTGCGATCGGCAATCCCGCTGATGGCCCCTATGCCATCGACATCGCCAACCGCACCAACGGCTCGATTGCCGCTGTCAACGATGACGAGATCATCGAGGGCATCAAGCTGCTGGCGGAAACCGAGGGGGTGTTCACCGAAACGGCAGGCGGCACCACGATCGCCGTGCTCAAGAAGCTGGTGGAGCAGGGCAAGATCAATCCTGAGGAAACCACCGTTGCCTACATCACCGGCAATGGCCTCAAGACCACCGAAGCCGTGAGCTCCTCGATTGGCGAGCCCTTCCTGATCGAAGCCCAGCTCGACAGCTTCCGCTCTGCCTGGGATCGTGCCCAGTCGTTGCAGCGCGCCACCTGGGAGACCGTCGGCTGAGGCCCGTTCCCCCTGTCCCGGAGTCGATCTGCCCGCGCTCCGGCAGGCTGTCAATCCTTCCCCTGGGAGCGGCACGCCGTTCCTGCCCGTCCTTTTCTTCCTTCGCCCGATGGCTGTTCAGGTTCTGATTCCCACCCCGCTGCAGAAATTCACCAACAACGAGGCCACCGCTTCGCTTGAAGCCAGCAGCGTCGATGATCTGCTTCAGGCTCTTGAAGGCCGCTATCCGGGCATTCTTGGTCGCCTCTGCGATGAAGGCGGCAAGCTGCGTCGCTTCCTCAATGTCTACGTGAACAGCGAAGACATCCGCTTCCTTGACAATCAGGCCACGGCGCTGGCGGATGGCGATGAAGTGAGCATCGTGCCGGCGGTGGCCGGGGGTTGAACCCGGGCCTGCTTCCGATTGATTAGCCTCCAGGAACTGTTCGTACGGTTGGAGGCCCCGTGATCACGCCGTCTCCGATGGCCCTGGCTTCGGACCAGGAGCCAGCCCCCTCCACGACGCCCCCCTGCCCGGAGGCCACCGACCGTGACGCCGAGGTCACCGACCATGACGCCGAGGCCACTGCCCATGACCTGGAGGGCACCGATCCGGCGCTGTCAGGCACGGCCAAGGCGCTTCTGTTTGATTACCGCCAGGCGGCCAATCCGGTGCGGCCGGGGCTGACGGATCCGATTCCCCTCCACCGCTGGGATGCTGGTCTTCATGCCCAGGGGCCGACGGCGATCCTTCCCCTGGATCTGAGCGCCGAGCTCGGTTGCGACGCACCGGCCACCAGCCCCGGCCTGGCAGCCCACTTCCTGCGGATTGAGGCTGGCGATCGCCTCAGCGCCGCTGCGGCGGCCACCAGTTCCCTGTTCTTTGTGCTCTCGGGTCAGGGCCGCTGTGATCGCGGCTCAGACGTGGGTGGTGCAGGGCCTGCGCTGAGCTGGAAGGCCGGCGACCTGTTCGTGCTTCCCGCTGGAGCCACACCGGAGCTCGGCGCCAGCCAGACCAGTGTTCTCTACTGGGTGCATGATGCGCCGCTGCTCCGGTATCTCGGTGTGGTGCCGCAGGCGCCGCGTTTTGAGCCCACGCTCTACCCAGCGGCCTGGCTGCAGGCGGAACTGGAGCGGCTGGCTGCTGCCCCGGGCAGCCGACAGAGCAATCGCCTCTCGTTGCTGCTGGCCAATCGCGATCTCCCCAGCACCCGCACCGTCACCCACGTGCTCTGGGCGATGTACGGCATGGTGCCCCCCGGCGCCACCCAGGCGCCCCACCGGCACCAATCGGTGGCGCTCGATCTGATCATTGATTGCGATCCAGGCTGCTACACCCTGGTTGGCACCGATCTCGATGCCGAAGGCAGGATCCGCCATCCCCAGCGCATCGATTGGCAGGCCGGCGGCGTCTTTGTCACCCCTCCCGGCTACTGGCACGCCCACGTCAATGCCAGCGGCCGCGTGGCCCATCTGCTGCCGATTCAGGATGCCGGTCTGCAGACCTATCTGCGCACCCTCGACATCCGCTTCGCGGCCTGAGTTCGAGGGCTGCTCTGAGATCGTGCGCTACGCAGGAGGCAGCCTTGGCCCTGCGGCCTTTCGGGCTCCTGGGCTGCCTTGCCGGCATCGCTCAGCGTGAGGGGGATGCCGGCTCGATGCTGCCGGAGCCCATGGCCTCATGGGCGGCCACGATCGCCCGCAGCCGATCGCCCTCGATCGTTTCGTCGCGGATCAGTTCCTCCACCAGGGCATCCATCAAGCGACGGCGTGGTTGCAGCAGGCTCAGGGCTTGATCCAGGGCCTGACGGGCCAGCTGACGCACCGCCTGATCGATCCGGTTGCCGGTGATCATCGAGTGGGTCGGTTGGGGGCGCAGCCAATCGCGGCCCAGGAACACCTCTGAGCCATCACCTTCGAGCGCCACCGGCCCCAGCTCGGAAAAACCAAAGCGCGTCACCATCTCACGGCAGAGACGGCTGACCATCTCCAGGTCCCCGGAGGCCCCCTGGGTGATTTCGTTCGCACCGAAGATCACCAGTTCCGCGGCCCGGCCACCCAGGGCCACCACCAGGCGCGCCTTCAGATCGGCCTTGCTGACCAGACCGGAATCCAGCCGCTCTTCATCCGGCATCATCCGGGCAAAACCGCCGACACCACCAGCGCGGGGCAACAGGGTCACCTTGTCGAGCCGGTCGGCATGGGGCACCAGCGTCGTCAGCAGGGCATGGCCGATTTCGTGGTACGCGATCAGGCGCTTCTTGGCGTTGTCCTGCAGGGGGGCCACCGCCAGGCCCATCGTGATCCGCTCCAGCGCATCGTTGAGGGAAGCATCATCCAGGGTCTGACGATCGCGGCGGGCGGTGAGGATCGCCGCTTCGTTGAGCAGATTGGCGAGGTCGGCTCCGGAGAAGCCTGGAGTTCTCAGGGCCCAGGCCGCCAGAGAGACATGCTCATCGAGGGGCTTGCTGCGGGCATGGACCGCCAGGATCTGCTCCCGGCCAAGGCGATCGGGCAGATCGACCCGGATCTGACGATCGAAGCGCCCAGGACGCATCAGGGCCGTGTCGAGCACATCCGGGCGATTGGTGGCGGCCAGCAGCACCACCCCGGAATTCTCCTCAAAGCCGTCCATTTCGGTCAGCAGCTGGTTGAGGGTCTGCTCCCGCTCGTCATTGCCACCGCCGATGCCGGCACCCCGCTGCCGGCCGACGGCATCGATCTCGTCGATGAAGATGATGCAGGGCGCCTTCTCCTTGGCCTGGCGGAAGAGGTCGCGAACGCGGCTGGCGCCGACGCCGACGAACATCTCCACGAATTCGGAGGCGGCAAGGGAGAAGAAGGGCACACCAGCCTCGCCGGCGATCGCCCGCGCCAGCAGGGTCTTGCCGGTCCCCGGTGGACCGATCAACAGCACCCCTTTCGGAATCCTGGCGCCGATGCTGGTGAAGGTCTCGGGTGTTTTCAGGAAGGTCACCACCTCCTGCAGCTCTTCCTTGGCTTCGCCGATGCCGGCAACGTCCTCAAAGCGCACGCTGTGATCCGACTCGGCCTGCACTCGGGCCTGGCTGCGTCCGAAGCCGATCGCCCGATTCGCCACCTGGGCCGAGCGACGAATCAACAGGGCCAGGCCGCCGAGCACCAGGGCCGCCAGCAGCAGATTGGAGATCAGGGCCGCGTTGGCTTCGCTCTGGCGGTCGTCGCGCACGCTCAGAGGCACCCTGGCGGCTTCCGCAGTGCGCAGCAGCAGCGTGTCGTTGGCGAAGACCGGGACCGTCTGCTGCTGGCCGTTCTCGAGCTTGACCAGCACATCACGCTGCCTCGGCGAGAGCACCAGCTCCTTGACCTTGCCGCTGCGGATCGATTGCAGCAAACCGCTGTAGGACATCGAAGGGCTGGGTTTCAGCCCAAGCCAATGCATCAGAGATGGCGTTTTAGTTGCCGGAACCGTGGAGGTTGCCGCCTCAGGGGGGCCCTGTCTGGTGGCGGGCGCAGCGCTTGCTGCGCCAGTTCCGGGGCTGGAATCGATGGCTGCAGAAAGCCTGGGAACCGTGGCTGCCGCAGGGTTCTGATGGGCCGGCGTCTGGGTGTTGCTCACGCGACTGACTGCATGGGCGGAGCTTAGCGATTTGACGAAAGGCAAGGTGAGATTGGAAGATCTTGGTTTGGCTGATCGATCGGGATGGCTGTTCCCAAGAAGAAAACCTCCAAAGGCAAGCGGAACCAGCGCCATGCCACCTGGAAGGCCAAGGCTGCTGTCGCGGCTCAGAAGGCCATGTCGATCGGCAAAGCCGTGCTCAGCGGCCGCGCTCAGGGCTTTGTTTACCCCGTGGCTGAAGACGCCGACTCCGAAGAGAGCTGAGCGTTCGTTGAACGCTTGAAGGGCCAGTCCGTCGTCAGTCCGCTCCAGCGGCAACGACGCTGGCCATCCAGCAAGGCCACGGCCCGCGTTGTAGAGCCTCGCGGCCTCGGCGCTCTTCGATCGTGGTTGTCTTCTGTCGATCTCCCGATCGTCAGCGCCGCCTGGCTCGACGGCCCAGGGAATGCCTCGTCAATGTCCTGGCTTGGCGTGGCAGCCGGCTGATCGGCCTGCTGCTGATCGGCTTTCAACAACGGATCCTGGTAGAGCTGCGGCGGTAGCGACAACAGGCTGGCTCGCACCAGAGCCTCAAGCTCGGCCGCTTTCAGCCAGCCACCTCCTGCTCGTCGCTGTCTGGCCTCCGCCTGGGCCCGCCAGCGCCTCGGCAAGGTCCAGCGCGTGGGTCTGAGGATCCAGAGACCATCGAGCTGGTCCCAGAGTTCCCCATAGCTTCTGAGGTTGCGGTTCCATCGCGGCATCCAGGCGCGCTCCAGCGGCGTTGGTGTCAGCCAGGCCTGAGCGGTGCGATCGGTGCTCGATGCACCACCACCCTCCTGCGCAGACCCCCCAGCCTGCGCGGCCGCAGCTGCCTCAAGGGCGGCCTCCAGGCTTGGTTCGGCAAGGGCACGGCAGCCAACCAGCCAGCCCTCAAGCACCAGCACGTCTGCGTCGTGCTCGCTCCACCCCTCCCGTTCGCCTTCCCCTCCTGCCAGCGTTTTGTTGAAGCGCGGCAGTCTCAGCGTCTGGCCCTGCTGCCAGCGAGCGATCGCCTCGGCCAGCAGCGGCAGGTCGTGGCTGCCCGGGGGCACGCGGCTCACCCCAAAGGGATTGCCCGCCAGCTGTCGTCTCCGTTCCGCCAGCGGCAGGTAGACGTCATCGATCGAGGCCACCGCCAGCCGCAGGCCGAAGCGGGGGGCGAGCTGCAGCAGCTGGCGGGCCAGGGTGCTCTTTCCAGCCCCCACCGGACCATTCAGCCCGATCAGCAGGCGCCTTCTCTGCTGCTGCAGGCGATGGCTGGCATCCGCCAGCAGCGGCAGGCTGAAGGGCTCGGTCAGGCTGCTGGCCGCCAGATCCTGCGGCAGGGCCTGCAGGGCCAGCGGCCAATGCTGGCGCTCCTCGGCCAGTCCCACCGATGCCCGCAGGCGACGTTGCGCGGCATCGGGATCGCTCATGAGCCCACCTTGAACGCTTCAAAGACCACCGCATAGACCAGGCCGATGCGCAGGTTGTCGCTCAGGGCCCAGGCGAGCGGAGCCGGATCCCGCACCCAGCGGCTGCGCAACCGCACGATCATCTCCACCGCCAGCACGAGCGTCAGCACCACCACCGGGCGCACCGGGAAGCTGGCCAGCCAGAACGAGGTGATGTTGTTGCCGAGATACATCCCGAACAGCAGCGCCAGCAGCAGCAGAGCCCGACGCCACCAGGGCCCCGGCCAGGCCCCCTGCAGTTGGCGGTTCATCGATCCCAGCAGCGCTTCCAGTCGGGTGCTCTGGGGGCGGTTCGGTGCCATCGCCGTTCAGTTCCCGCGCAGGCTCGCAAGGTAATCGAGGTCGATGCAGCGGGTTGGCGCTGCCGGCCCCTGCAATGGCCTGGCCGCCTGGTCCGGTTCGCCCAAGCCATCCCAGAGCGCGGCAGCGGCGCTGAAGTGCTCGAGCGGCTCGGTGGCGCTGAAGGTGCTGAGGGTGACCAGGGTGGTCAGGCCGGCAGCACGGGCGGCACCGAGGCCTGGAAGCGAATCTTCGATCGCCACCATCCGTTCCGTCGGCAGCTTCAGAGCGGCGATCGCCTGGTGGTAGGCCTCGGGGTCCGGTTTCTTGCGCCTCACATCCTCTCCGCAGATCCAGAGCGCGAAGGCCGACCGCAGATCGGCCAGCTGGCTGCGCACCAGGGCTTCCACCGCCTGGCGGCCGCTGGTGGTGACGATCGCCTGGCACCAGCCGGCCTGCTGCGCCGCTGTGATCAGACGGCGCACCCCGGGGCGCAGGCTGATGCCGCCCTGCGCCAGCAGCGCGGCGTAATGGCGTTGTTTGCTGGCCTGCAGGCGCTCCACCCGTTCGGGGTCCGGTCGGGCGCCCTCGCGCTGTTCCAGATCGTGGCTGAGCCGTTCTCTGCCACCAGCGATCGTCAGCAGCTGCCCGTACTCCTCCACACTCCATTGCCAGTCGAGACCGGCTTCCGCCAGGGCGCGGTTGAAGGCCAGCCGATGACCATCCCGTTCCGTTTCGGCCAGGGTGCCATCCACATCCCAGAGCAAGGCGCCAGGGGAATCCTGGCCAAGGGTGCTGGCAGACAGGGCGATGACCATGGCGATCAGGGTAGGCAGGCCAGGTGCTTCCAGGCCATCGGCTGGTGATCGCTCCAGCAGCGCAGAATGCCCCAACGCTGCCGCCAGTCCGTTGCTCCTCCGATCGCACGAGCAACCGTGGCAGCTGCCTCAGCCCCTGGCTCCTGTGCCAGAGGAGGGCCCTGAGGCGGAGGCCCTGGCGGCGCTGGCGCTGCCGGACCCCCTGATCAACCTGCTGCGGCGCCGTGGTTTTGAGGATGCGGCGGCGATGGCCGCCTTGCTCGATCCGCCCCAGGCCCCCGATCCTCGCCGCCATTTCCCGGATCTCGCCAAGGCGGTGGAGCGGCTGAAGCTGGCCTGCAGAGCGGGCGAAGCCGTGGCGATCTGCGGTGACTACGACGCCGACGGCATGACCAGCACCGCCCTGTTGGTGGGAGTGCTGCAGCGGCTCGGCGCCGCGCCCCAGGCGGCGATTCCCAGCCGCCAGGAGGATGGCTATGGGCTCAATGCGGCGATGGTCGAGCGGCTGGCAGCCGCGGGCGTCAGGCTGCTGATCACGGTCGACAACGGTGTTTCAGCCACCGAAGCCCTCGATCGCGCCGTCTCTCTTGGGGTGGAGGTGATCCTCACCGATCACCACACCTTGCCGAAGGATCCCCCCCCGTGTCTGGCCTTGCTCCATCCGGCCTGTACACCGGCCCGATCGCCCTACCGCGGGCTGGCCGGCGTCGGCCTTGCCCATGTCCTGGCCACGGCTCTATGCCGGCAGCTGCGTCGTGCCGATGGTCTGTCGATGGCGCTGAACCTGTTCTGCATCGGCACGATCGCCGACATGGCGCCGCTGCAGGGGGTGAACCGCCGTTGGCTGCTGGAGGGTCTGCCGCAACTGGCTGCCAGCACCCTGCCTGGCCTGCAGGCGCTGCAGAAGCTGGCTGGTCTCCAGGATCAGCCGATCGATGCCCAGACCGTTGGCTTTCAGATTGCGCCCCGGATCAATGCCGTCGGCCGTCTCGGCGATCCGTTGCTGGTGGTGTCGCTGCTGACCACCGAGGCGAAGGAGGAGGCGCTGGAGCTGGCCCGTGCCTGTGAAACCCTCAACCGCCAGCGCCGCGATCTCTGCAGTGCGATTGAAGCCGAAGCCCTGGCGCTGCTGGACGCCGATGGGCCGCACACGCCGGCCTTCGTGCTGCTGGCCCAGACCCACTGGCATCACGGCGTGATCGGCATCGTCGCCGCCCGCCTGGTCGAGCGCTGCGGACGCCCGGTGGCCTTGCTGGCTTCCGAGGGGGATGGTCGGCTGCGTGCCTCCGTGCGAGCGCCGAAGGGATTTGCCGTTGATCAGGCCCTCACCGCCTGTGCAGACCTGCTTGAGCGCTTTGGCGGTCACCCGGCGGCCGGTGGTTTCACGGTGCGCGCCGAGCAGGTGGCCGCCCTGCAGGAACGCCTCGAGTCTCTGGCGGCCACCTGGTTGCAGGGCCATGGTGCGGGTCAACCGGTCGAGCCGGAGGTGTTGCTGGGGCTCGATCAGATCGATCGCCGTTTCTACGGCCAGCTGCAACGGCTGGAGCCCTTCGGTGTTGGCCATCCTGCGCCCTTGTTCTGGAGTGCCGGCTGTCAGGTGGTGTCCCAGCGGCTGCTTCGGGGCGGTCACCTGCAACTGGAGTTGGAGCAGAAGGGGGTGCAGCATCGGGCGATCGCCTGGCGCTGGCAGGGAGAGGACACCGTGCCGGCCAGTCTCGATGTGGCCTATCGCCTTGGCCTCAACCGCTGGCAGGGTGAGGAGCGCTTGCAACTGGAGCTGGTGGCGCTGCGGCCCAGTGCCACCGGCGAAGTGCGGTTGATGTGCGGCGGCCGCAGTTACTGGTGTTCAAGGCGGGGCGATGGCCTGGTGATCCGCAACGCCGCAGGTGCCGAGTTGCGGCGCGAGGCGCCGCTGGCGGCTGCCGAAACCGACGATCACCCTTACCTTCGGGCTTTGGTGCTGGAGGCCGCGATGGCCCTGGGGATGGCCTCATGACAGAGCAGCCCATGGACCTGAACCAGCCACCGCAGGCAGCGGTTGCATCGCCCGTGTTCAATCCCGTCGGCCTTGCCAGCCGGGCTTTGCAGCTTGTGGGTTTCGGCGTCTGTGTCGGCCTGGCCTGTTGGCCCCTCAACCTGATCGATGATCAGGTCGAAGCCCTGCTCAAGCACCTGCCGGCCTATGGCCGCGTCACTGGCAGCTGGAGCACGGCTGCGCTGGGGATGGCCCTGGCACCGATCGCGGTGGTGCCGCTGCTGCTCTGGTTGCAGTCGCAGCGATGGCAACGATCGGGCGGCTCTGGCATCCCGGACACGATGGCAGCGATCGAGGATCCGGCCACCGCCTCTGAGCGCCTCTCCAGCACGGTCACGCTCAAGCGCCTGACGCTCTGGAGCGTCGCCAGTTTTGCCCTGTTCCCACTGGGCCGCGAAGGTCCTGTGGTGCAGGTGGGGGCCGCCGTGGCCTCGACCCTGCGCCAGCGCTGGCCACGCTTTCTCAGCGATGTGACGCCCTCGTCTCTGATCGCTGTCGGCGCCGGTGCCGGTCTGGCGGCAGGATTCAACAGCCCGATGATGGCCCTGGTGTTCATCGTTGAGGAGCTCCTGGGCGTGCTCCAGGCGCCATTGATCTGGCCGGCGCTGGTGATCTGTGTGGTCGCGGCTGTGCTCAGCGGCCTGCTCGGTCAGCCGCAGTTTGCGCTTGGGCAGCTCAATCTGGTGATGCCAGAGCTGGATCAGCTGCTGCAGGCCCTGCCGATCGGGGCTCTGGCCGGCGTGATCGGTGGCCTCTTCGCCCGTCTGCTGGTGGTCTGCAGCGCCTGGTTACTGAGCCGCAGGACCAGGCATCCGCTTCGTTGGGGCCTGCTTCTTGGTGGCGGCATCAGCGCCCTGCTGCTCACGGGCGGTGGCGCCGCCGGTGGGGATGGCGAAGCCCTGCTGAAGGCGGTGCTCTCCTCCGAGCCGACGGCACTGCAGGCCAGCCTGGCCCACCCACTCGCGGCTCTGGGGCTGATCGCCCAACGTTTCATCGGGCCGATCCTGCCCCTGGCGGCCGGCATCCCGGGAGGCCTGATTGATCCGGCCCTGACCCTTGGTGCAATGAGCGGAGGTCTGGTGGCCGATCTGCTCGGGCACCAACTTGAGGTTGGAATTGTCTTTGGGATGGCTGCTGGTCTGGCAGGGGCGACGCAGCTGCCCCTGATGACCATTGCCTTTGTGGTGCGCCTTGTGGGCGATCAGGACATCATTTACGGACTGGTGATGGCCTCGGCGGTTGGCGCCCTGTCAGGCCGCTTGTTGCTGAACCAGCCCGTTTATCACGCCCTGGCAGCGCTTCAGAGGGCGCCGCGGCGGTAGAAGAGGATGAAGATCACAGCAGGACCGGCCAGGGTGATCAGGGCCAGGGCCGCAAAGTTCGAGATCAGGTGAAAATCAATGCCCATCGGTCGATTGCCGAACTTCCCGTGGACTTTAGGGGGCCGGAGCGACCGGTTCGTGGCCCCGCTCTGGCACTGTGACGGCTTGTCACAGCGAGCGGGCCATGGCGCGTCCTGAGCACTGGACCTGCATCAGCGGTTGCGGTGCCTGCTGCCGCCTCGATCCTGACGGCCGGCCGGAGGCCCTCGAGGCCCTCAATGCCGAGCAGCGTCAGCTGTATCTGTCGATGGTCGGCGAGGACGGTTGGTGCCGCCATTACGACACCGGGGCGCGACGTTGCCGGATCTATGAGGATCGGCCCGACTTCTGCCACGTGGCCAATCTGATGCCGCTGTTTGCCGATGGCGCCTGCCTGGACGCGGACGCCTTGGCCATCCGCTGCTGCAAGGAGCAGATCCGCAGTGAATACGGCGGCCGTGGCAGGGTGATGCGGCGATTTCTCCGTGCCGTGCGCCGCCGCAACAACGACGAGGCCCCATGGACCTGAACGACTCCAGTGCCCAGGCGTCCGCTTCGGATTCCGGCGCCGCGTCTTCGCCAGACCCGGCAGGGCAGCCGCCTGAGCCGCGGTCAGGCCAGCATCCGGGCAGCTGGGGAGCGGTGTTTCTGACCACCTGCACCACCGTCTTCCTGGCTGAACTCGGCGATAAGACCCAGCTCGCCGCCCTGCTGCTTTCGGCCGAGTCGGGACGTCCGCTGATCGTGTTCATCGGCTCATCGCTGGCCTTGATCAGCTCCAGCCTGGTGGGCGTCCTGCTTGGACGCTGGCTGGCCAGGGTGATTCCCGCCGACCAGCTCGAGCGCCTCGCTGGCCTGTTGATGGTGGCCCTCGGCCTCTGGCTCGGTCGTCAGGCCGTGGTGGCGATGGTCGCCGCGCCGATCACCTGAGCGAACGCTCTCCGTTCTTGCCTCCGTTCTGAGATCCTTCTGCGCCCTGCGATGCAGCTTCCCCTCCTGGCCTCCACTTTCGCCACCGTCTTTCTGGCGGAACTCGGAGACAAAACTCAGCTGGCCATCGTCACGATCAGCGGCACCTCGAGCCGGCCGCTGGCGGTCTTCGCCGGTAGCTCCCTGGCCCTGGTGCTCGCCAGCCTTCTCGGTGCCCTGGCCGGTGGGTCGCTGTCTGCGGTGATTCCTCCGAATGCGCTGCAACTGGCCGCCTCGGCTGGCTTTCTGCTGATCGGCCTGCGGCTGATCCTCCGCGCTGGCCGCTCAGACGATGACGCGGCCGGTTCGGCGCAGCCACCTGCCTAGAGTGGGAGGACGTGCTTGGTGCGTTGCTGCTGCGACAGGGCAGCCCGACGTGCCAGGGCGACGTTGCTCTCCGTGACGTTGCCCGCGCGATTCACGGCCTCAGGTGACGGTCTGGCCCTGGCCTCTGTCCCCCGTGGTCAGCGGGTACAGGTGGGCGTGTCTGTGACGTCTGCTCGTCTCACCCTCAGCGATCCGCCTGCCAAGGTGAGCCCGCTGCCTGTCTGCCCCGCCACTCTCCTGGCTGTTCGTCCCGTTCCGAGCACCACAACGAGCCACCACCTCGCGCCACCGCCCCGACCCGCTACCCCGACC
>JBEDHF010000098.1:0-13273 GCA_041174245.1 Cyanobacteriota bacterium | reverse complement strand
TTGCGGCTGAAGCCGTCGAGCAGGTCCATCAGCAGCAATTCCTGGTGTTGCTGCTCGTGCTGCAGTCCCAGCTCGATCAGTTCCGGCAGCGTCAGCGCCCCATCTCCGCCTGGCGGCTCAGCGGAGGCCAGCTGCGGATGGGCCAGCAGCGCCGCGAGGGAGCGGTCGACCCGTCGTCGCCAGGCCAGGATCTCGCCGATCGCCGGCCGGCTGAGCAGGCCCCGTTGCGGCCTTGGATGGCGCGGGCCAACGGCGTCGTAATAGGAGTTGAACAGGTAGCTCCAGCCCGGTTCGGCGCCGATGTGGCCTGGAACAAGCTGGGCTGCATCGGCCCGCCGCAGCAGGAACTCCTCGAAGAACCAGGTGGTGTGCGCCAGATGCCATTTGGGCGGGCTGGCATCGGCCATCCCCTGCAGCCCCAGGTCTTCGGGTTCCAGACCTGCGATCAGCCGCTCGCTGGCGCTGCGGACCGACTGCAGGCGTTCGGCCAGCGTGGCGACACGGTGCTCGACGCTGGCGCTCATCCGGGGCTGTGGGACTGCGCTGACCTTAGGAATCAACAAGAATCGGCGGCGCCGTCGATCGCCGTTACGATCGCCGCATTGTTGTGTTCGCAGGTCAGGCCAGCGCCATGGGCGGCATCACCCAGGGGTTTGTCGGCGCCGTCGGCCAGACGCCGTTGATCAGGCTCCGCGCTCTGAGTGAACTCACGGGCTGCACCATCCTCGGCAAGGCCGAATTCATGAATCCAGGCGGGTCGGTCAAGGACCGGGCCGCCCTCGGCATCCTTCTGGAGGCGGAGCAGGAGGGACGGCTGGCGCCGGGTGGGCTGGTGGTGGAAGGCACCGCCGGCAACACAGGCATCGGCCTGGCCCATCTCTGCAATGCCCGCGGTTACCGCTGCCAGATCGTCATTCCCGACACGCAATCGGCCGAAAAAATCGGCCTGCTGCGCAGCCTCGGCGCCGAGGTGCTGACCGTGCCAGCGGTGCCCTACAAGGACCCGAACAACTACGTGCGCCGCTCCGGATCGATCGCGGCGGAAACGCCGGGGGCGCTCTGGGCCAACCAATTCGACAATCTCGCCAACCGCCGCGCCCATTACGCCAGCACCGGGCCGGAAATCTGGGAGCAGACCGAGGGCCGGGTCGATGCCTGGGTGGCGGCCACTGGCACCGGCGGCACCTACGCCGGCGTGGCCCTGTTCCTGAAGGAACGCCATCCCGGTATCCGTTGCGTGCTGGCCGATCCCCATGGCAGCGCCCTCTACGACTGGGCCACCAACGGCAGCTTCTGCAGCAGCGGCTCCTCGATCACCGAGGGGATCGGCAACAGTCGTCTGACGGCGAACATGGAGGGGGCGCCGGTGGATGACGCCGTGCGCATCGACGACCAGAGCGCCCTTGACACGATCTATTCCTTGCTCTGGGATGAGGGCCTGTTCCTCGGGGGCTCCGTGGGCATCAACGTCGCTGCGGCGGTCGAGACCGCCCGCCGGATGGGCCCGGGGCACACGATCGTCACCGTGCTCTGCGACAGCGGCGATCGTTACCGCTCCCGGCTTTATGACGCCGACTGGCTGCAGTCGCGGGGCCTGCGTCAGCCCCAACGGCTCCAGGCGCAGGCCCTGCGGTGATGGCCACTTCCGCCGCTCCCGGTCAGGTGCTGGCGGAGCGTTACCGCCTCGAGATGCGTCTGGCGGATGGGTCCCAGGGGTCCCTGTGGCGGGGCGTTGATCTGCTCGCCGATCAGGCGCCGGTGGCCCTGCGGCAGCTCGTTCCCGGTCGTCGTTCGCAGCAGCTCCAGGCCCTGGCCGGACGCCTGCAGGCCCTGCTCCATCCCCAGGTGCCCCGGTTCGGGGGGTTGATCGAGGTCGGCGCCGATCGGTGGCTGGTGCGCGACTGGCAGGGCGGGCGCACCTATGCCGATCTCCTTTCGGCCCGCGCCGAACGTCAGCTGGTGTTCAGTGGCGGTGAGGTGCTGCTGCTGCTGCGGCAGTTGCTGCCGGTGCTTGTGGTGCTGCATCACCAGGACCTGCTGCACGGCGATCTCACCCCCAGCAACCTGTTGCGGCGCGATCGCGATGGCCTGCCGGTGCTGCTTGATTTCGGGCTGGTGCAGGATCTTTCCCCCGGCGCCCAATCCGCTGCGCTCCCGCTGGAGGGCCTCACCCCGGGCTATGCCCCGCCCGAGGCGCTGGCCGGTGAGCCGCCGGCCCCCTGGATGGATCTGCATGCCCTGGGTGTGACGGCCCTGGTGCTGCTCAGCGGTGATCGTCCGGAAGCGCTGCTCGATCCCGTGACGATGGAGTGGCGCTGGCCGGCGGATCTCGACCCTGGCGACGGATTTGGGGCCCTGCTCGCCCGCTTGCTCAGCCGCGATCCTGAGCAGCGTTTCGCCAGTGCCGCCGCTGCCCTGAGCGCTGCCCAGGCCCTGCCGCTGCCGGAGGCCCCCGGCCCGGTGCCCCGCGCCGATCGCACCCTGCTGCTGATCCCGCCGCCCCCTGAGGCAGGGGGGCCGGCGCCAGCCGCGGCGGACGACCCGGCGCCATCAGCGCCTTTGGTGCTGCCGGAGCTGCGGCCGGCGCCGACGGTCCGCCCTGTGCTGCCGGCGCGGCGTCGCCGCCAGGCCCAGGAGGAAGCGGCCGAGGCGGGTCTGGCGCCGGTGTTGATTGCCCTGGCGGGGTCGCTGTTGGTCGGCACCACCCTGGGCGGCTGGTGGTTGTCCCGGGGGACGCCGCCGCCAGCCCCTACAGCTGTTCAGGTGGGCGATGGCGGCACCCTGCCGGCCGTGGAAATCGATCAACGCCAGCAGCTGCTCAGCCGCCTAAGGGCGCTGCAGATCGATCGCGGTTGGTTCCTGCGGCTCGTTGATGGCAGCCTGCTGGCCCAGTACCCCGAGCGCCAGGGCCGACTGCCGGGGGACAGCGCCGCCGATGCCCCGCTGCGGCGCCTCTGGAATGAGTTGGCGGAGGAGTGGCTGGCTCGGGTGGAACCCCTGCCCCTGCCGATCCGGCAACGGCTGGGCAGTCTCTCGATGGCCGACTGGTCGAGCCGCCAGAGCCGGCTTGCAGCCCAGGGGCTGAGTGAGGCGGTGCTGCGGCAGCTGGTCTCGGCTTCAGCGCGCAACCTGCTGCCCGGTCGCCCCGATCAGGACCTGCCGCCGGAGCCGTTGCGTCAGCTCTGGCTGGCGGCGGCGATGACCAGTCTGGATGGCTTGCAGCTGACCATGGTCACGGCCCCTCCCCGTCAGGCCCGGGAGCTGTCGGCGGATGTGCCGGCGGGTGGTGCGCGCCTGTTCGCGATCCGGATTCCCCCCGGCCATTCCCTGGTGCTCGGGGTCAACGGTTCGCCGCTGATGCAGATGAGCGTGTTTGCCAGCGATGGCCGTGTGCTCGAGGCGCGCGGGCCCCTGCGGGTGGCCCGCCTGACACGGTTGTCGTCGCCGCAGGTGCAGCTGCTGGTGGCCAACGAGGGGGTGGCCGCCGCGCCGATCACCGTGGCGATGCGGGCAGATCCGCCGCCGCTGACGCCGCCGGGCGGATCCGGCGCTGCGTCAGCTCCCGGTGCTGCTGCCGGGACCACGCTGGAGCCAGGAGCCGCTGACGCGCTCCCAACCCCCTGAGCGATTTCAGTAGCGGGAGATGGCGGCGCGGGCTTCCTTGGCCTCCTGCTTGCGTTTTTCCTCGTGGCGCTTGTCGTGCAGCTTGCGGCCGCGACCGAGGCCGATTGTCACCTTGATCCAGGAGCCCTTGAGGTGCAGGTTGAGCGGGATCAGGGTCAGGCCCTTCTGGTCTACCGCCACCCGCAGCCGGTCGATCTCGCGCCGGTGCGCCAGCAACCGCCGCATCCGCAGCGGCTCGTGGTTGAAGTAGGCGCCGGCATGGCTGTGGGGGGAGATGTGCACGTTGTGCAGCTGCATCTCCCCCTGACGAATGAGGATGAAGCCATCGCGCAGGTTGGCCTGCCCGGCCCGCACCGATTTCACTTCGGTGCCCAGCAGTTCGATGCCCGTTTCCAGGGTCTCGAGGATCTCGTATTGATGGCGAGCCAGGCGGTTGTCCGCCAGCAGGCGGTTGGCGGCATCGCGGGCCGCCTTGGCCGCTTTCTTTCCTGCCCCTTTCGCCATCGCGGTTCTGGCGGTGCCCCGGCCCTGCCTGTGGGCCGACCCTAGCGGCAGGCGGCGCAGGGGCTGGGGTGGGTTTGCCGCCTGGCCCCGTTAGCCTCCAGCGATGGCGATCGTTTCTTCTGGTGCCGGTCCTGGGCGCGGGCGTCCGAAGGGCAGCCCTGCCGCGGCGGTGGCTCCGTTGCGGCAGCAGGAGAACGGTGCCCCGGGTCTGGCGGTCGAAGGGCTGGCTGCGGCGGGCGGCCGGTTGATGGATCCCCAGCAGGACCAGGAGGAGCGTCCGCTGCGGGAGGACGGGCTGCGGCCGCGGCGATTGAAGGATTACATCGGCCAGCCGGAGCTCAAGCAGGTGCTGGGCATTGCCGTGGAAGCGACCCAGGCCCGCCAGGAAGCCCTCGACCATGTGCTGCTGTACGGGCCCCCGGGGCTGGGCAAGACCACCATGGCGCTGGTGCTGGCGGAGGAGCTCGGGGTGCGCTGCCGCATCACCAGTGCGCCGGCCCTGGAGCGCCCCCGCGACATCGTCGGCCTGCTGGTGAACCTGCAACCGCGTGAGTTGCTGTTCATCGATGAAATCCATCGCCTCAACCGCGTCGCTGAGGAGCTGCTGTATCCGGCGATGGAAGATTTCCGCCTGGATCTGACCGTGGGCAAGGGCACGACCGCCCGCACGCGCAGCCTGCCGGTGGCTCCGTTCACCTTGGTTGGAGCCACCACCAGGGCGGGATCGCTCAGCTCCCCGTTGCGGGATCGTTTCGGCCTGATCCAGCGGCTGGAGTTCTACGGCCTGGAGGATCTGCAGGCGATCGTTGAGCGGGCAGCTGGTCTGTTGCCGGTGCGCCTCGGTGATGGGGCGGCCCTGGAGGTGGCGAAGCGCTGCCGCGGCACGCCCCGGATCGCCAACCGCCTGCTGCGGCGGGTGCGCGATGTGGCGGCGGTGCGTGGCTTCGAACGGATTGAGGCCGATCTTGTGGCCGAGGCCCTCAGCCTGCATCGCGTCGATGATCGCGGCCTTGATGCGTCGGATCGACGCCTGCTGACGTTGTTGCTGGAGGGCTATGGCGGCGGACCGGTGGGTCTGGAGACGCTGGCGGCCGGCCTCGGCGAGGATCCGGCCACGCTTGAGGCGGTGGTGGAGCCTTTCCTGCTGCAACAGGGTCTGCTGCAGCGCACGCCCCGCGGCCGCGTGATCACCCCAGCCGGACGGGCCCATCTGCAGTGGCCCGAGCAGGGGGCGGCATGACCCGGCCGTATCGCCTGGCTGCGGCGCTGGCGGCGCTCTCTTTGCTGTGGCTGACGCTGCTGCCGGCAGCGCCCGCCCTGGCTGCTGCAACTGGGGCTTCCGGCCAGCCGTCGTTGGAGCGGTTGTTCAACCAGGCGCTGGCGAGCAGTCGTGAGGGGCAGTTCGCCCAGGCCCTGCCGCTCTGGGATGCGGTGATCGACCAGGACCCGGCCCAGGCCTCCGCCTGGAGCAATCGCGGCAATGTGCGCCTGGCCCTGGGCGATCCCCAGGGGGCGATCGCCGATCAGGACGAGGCGATGCGGCTCGATCCGCTCAACCCCGATCCGCATCTGAACCGTGGCACCGCGGAGGAGTCGCTCGGGCAGTGGCAGGACGCGGCTGCCGACTACGGCTGGATCCTGGAGCGGGATCCGCTGGATGCCTCCGCCCTTTACAACCTCGGCAATGTGCAGGGTTCGCTGGGCGACTGGCAGGCGGCCCGCTCCAGTTACCAGGCGGCGGCCGAGGCCCGGCCGGGTTTTGCGATGGCCCGCTCCAGCGCCGCCCTGGCGGCCTTTGAGCTGGGTGATCTGGAAGCGGCGGAACAGGAGCTGCGCTCGGTGATTCGCCGCTATCCGCTCTTTGCCGATCCCCGGGCCGCGCTCACGGCCCTGCTCTGGAGCCGGGGAGCCCGCGGCGAGGCCGAAAGCCACTGGAGTTCGGCTTCAGGGCTCGATCCGCGCTATCGCCAGAGCGAATGGCTGTTGCAGATCCGGCGCTGGCCGCCTCGGCCCGTGCATGCTCTGGAGCAGTTTCTGGCCCTCGCCAGCCCAAGCGCCTGAAGACCTCGACTCCCATGCCGTCGTTTCTCGGTTCCCGATCGGAGGCTCCCGCCCAGGCCTCAGCCGCCGCTGACTGGCAGGAGCTGGGGCTGGATCAGGCCCTGGCGGCCGCCCTGCCGGAGCTGATTGAGCTACGGCGGCACCTGCATGCCCATCAGGAGCTCAGCGGCCATGAGCACCAGACGGCGGCCCTGGTGGCCGGCGAGTTGCGACGGCTGGGCTGGGAGGTGCGTGAAGGGGTCGGGCGGACGGGCGTTGTGGCGGAGCTGGGGCCGGTGCAGGCGCCGCTGGTGGCCCTGCGGGTGGACCTCGACGCCCTGCCGGTGGAGGAGCGCACGGATCTGCCCTATGCCTCCACCGTGCAGGGGCTGATGCATGCCTGCGGCCACGATCTGCACACCACGCTCGGCCTTGGTGTGGCGCGGCTGCTGGCGCCGCTGGCCGCTGACCTCAGGGCACGGGTGCGGCTGCTGTTTCAACCGGCCGAGGAGACGGCCCAGGGCGCCCGCTGGATGCTGGCCGATGGCGCCATGGAGGGGGTGCAGGCGTTGTTCGGGGTGCATGGCTTCCCGAGCCTGGCGGTGGGCACGATCGGGGTGCGCAGTGGCAGCCTCACCGCCGCCGCCGGTGAGCTCGAGGTGGAGGTGATCGGCGAGGGGGGCCATGGGGCGCGGCCCCACCAGAGCACCGATGCGATCTGGATCGCGGCCCGGGTGGTGAGCGGTCTGCAGGAGGCGATCAGCCGCCGCCTCGATGCCTTGCATCCGGTGGTGGTGAGCTTCGGCCGGATCGAGGGCGGCAAGGCCTTCAATGTGATCGCCGACCATGTGCGCCTGCTGGGCACGGTGCGCTGCCTGGATCCGCAGCTGCATGCCCAGCTGCCGGGCTGGATCGAGGACACGGTCGTGGCGCTCTGCCGGGGCCATGGCGGTGAGGCGCGGGTGCGGTATCGCGAGATCGCCCCGCCGGTGCACAACGATCCCGGCCTGACGGCGCTGCTGGAGGGGGCGGCCCAGGATCTGCTCGGCCCCGCTCAGGTGCTGCGGCTGGAGCAGCCCTCGCTCGGGGCTGAGGATTTCGCCCAGCTGCTCAGTGCGGCGCCGGGCACGATGTTCCGGCTCGGCCTGGCGGGCCCGGATGGCTGCACACCGCTGCATAGCAACACCTTCGCCCTGGATGAAGGAGCGCTGGCGGTGGGCCTGCAGGTGCTGACCCTGAGCCTGCTGCGCTGGATGGAGGCGCATGGAGTGCCGGCCGCGGAGGCGCGGCGATGACTGGCGATCGCTCGCGGCTGCGTCTGGCGCTGGCCCTGGCGGGGCCGCTGTTGTTGCTGCTGGCGTTGAGCGTTCTCTGGCAGCGCCGCGGCATTGATCGGCTGCAGGCCGTGCCGGCGGTGGTGATCACCGCCGGCCTGCTGACCACGGCGGCGGTGCGACGGCGGCGGCGGCGGCAGGCACTGCTGCAGGCGCTCCGCCAGGATTCAGAGGCCGACGGATGAGCCGATGACCACGCCCGCCTTCGATGCCGAGGCCCTGAGGGCGGCGATCGGCTCCGGTGATCCCAGCCGCTCGATGCCGGCCCTGGTGGCTCTGCGGGAGGTGGAGAACGAGCTGGCGGTGCCGCTGCTGCTGCTGGGTCTGGAGCAGGAGGCCTTTCTGGTGCGCTCCCTCAGTTGTGCCGGCCTCGGCGTCAAGCCCACGGAAGCCGGCTGGCTGGCGCTGGTGCAGGCCCTCCAGGACGATGTGGATGCCAATGTGCGCGCCGAGGCCGCCAATGCCCTGGTCAGCCATTCGCTGGAGCGGGCCTGGCCGCTGTTGCTGGCGGCCTTTGAGCGTGATCAGGGCTGGTTGGTGCGCTGCAGCATCCTTTCAGCGGTGGCCGAGCACCCCGCCATGGCCGGCGCTGATCTGCTCACCCTGGCGCGGCTGGCGATCGCCGATGACGACGGCACGGTGCGGGTGGGCGGTGCCGAGGTGCTGGGGCGGCTGCGGCTGGAGGCGGTGGAGCCCTGGGCTGAAGAGGCCCGCCAGGAGCTGGCACGGCTGCAGCAGGACGGCGATCACCGGGTGGTCGCCGCTGCCCTCAATGGCCTGAGCATCTGAGTTTCGGCCTTGCTAGGTTTCGTGAGTCACTAGGGGTGCCCGTCGCGTTCCCAGATCCGGTCTCCGATCGTGGTCTTGAGCGTGGAACCGTGGGCTGAGATCACACCCTCCGAACCTGATCCGGCGAACCCGGCGCAGGGAAGTGCAGGAGACCTCAGGCAGCGTTCGCACCCTTCGCTCCCCCGGATCGCTGATCGCCGCCCCAGGGCTGGTGCATCAGACCTCCGGATTCTTTCTTCCTGAAGACTCATGCGCAGCGCCTGGATCGAGAAGCGTCGCAGCTCCGCCGGGGCTGGCGGCAACATGTCGCAGATGCATTTCGCCCGTCAGGGCGTGGTGACCGAAGAGATGGCCCATGTGGCGAAGCGGGAGAACCTGCCCGAATCGCTGGTGATGGAGGAGGTGGCGCGGGGCCGGATGATCATCCCCGCCAACATCAACCACACCAATCTGGAGCCGATGGCGATCGGCATCGCCAGCAAGTGCAAGGTGAACGCCAACATCGGCGCTTCGCCCAATGCCAGTGATGTGAACGAGGAGCTGAAGAAGCTCGAGCTGGCGGTGAAGTATGGCGCCGACACGGTGATGGATCTCTCCACCGGCGGGGTCAACCTCGATGAGGTGCGCACGGCGATCATCAACGCTTCGCCGGTGCCGATCGGCACGGTGCCGGTGTATCAAGCCCTCGAGAGCGTGCACGGCTCGATCGAGAAGCTGAGCGAAGACGACTTCCTGCACATCATCGAGAAGCACTGCCAGCAGGGCGTCGATTACCAGACGATCCACGCCGGCCTGCTGATCGAGCACCTGCCGAAGGTGAAGGGCCGCCTGACCGGGATCGTCAGCCGTGGCGGCGGCATCCTGGCCCAGTGGATGCTGTATCACCACAAGCAGAATCCGCTTTACACCCGCTTCGACGACATCTGCGAGATCTTCAAGCGCTACGACTGCACCTTCTCGCTGGGTGATTCACTGCGTCCGGGCTGCCTGCATGATGCCTCCGATGAGGCGCAGCTGGCTGAACTGAAGACCCTCGGCGAACTGACCCGCCGCGCCTGGAAGCATGACGTGCAGGTGATGGTGGAGGGTCCAGGCCATGTGCCGATGGACCAGATCGAGTTCAACGTGCGCAAGCAGATGGAGGAGTGCTCCGAGGCTCCCTTCTATGTGCTCGGTCCGCTGGTGACCGATATCGCCCCCGGCTACGACCACATCACCAGCGCCATCGGTGCGGCGATGGCCGGCTGGTACGGCACGGCGATGCTCTGCTATGTCACCCCCAAGGAGCACCTGGGCCTGCCCAACCCGGAGGATGTGCGCAACGGCCTGATCGCCTACAAGATCGCCGCCCACGCCGCCGACATCGCCCGTCACCGCCCCGGTGTGCGCGATCGCGACGATGAGCTGAGCCGCGCCCGCTACGCCTTCGACTGGAACAAGCAGTTCGATCTCAGCCTCGACCCCGAGCGCGCCCGCGAGTATCACGACGAAACCCTGCCCGCCGACATTTACAAGCAGGCCGAGTTCTGCTCGATGTGCGGTCCCAAGCACTGCCCGATGCAAACCAAGATCACCGACAAGGATCTGGAAGGCCTGGAGCAGGTGCTGGCGGATCAGAAGGCCGGCCAGGCGGCAACGGTCTGAGCCAGGGGTTGGGCGCAGTCTCCTGTGCCATCGGTTCAAGAATCAAGCGCCCGGGGGTCACGCCCCCGGGTTTTTTTCGTGGGGGGCCTCTGGCTTTGTGCAGGTGCTCTGGCCTGGTTCAGCCTGGGGTGGCAAGGGTTGCCGGGTTTGTCAGGCCAGGAGTTGGTGGCGGTGTGGTTTTCAGATCTCTCTCAGGTACTGGCGGCTTGGAGAGGGTTTCTGGGGAGTTGGAGATAGCAGGGGGATACAAGATTGGAGGGGGGCTCAGTCACGACTGGTTTTGCATGGGGCTAAGTGAGCTCGGGGACTTGTCGAACTGGTTGGGAATAAATCAGTCACATCGCTAAATCTGTGAGCAAGAGGCTCGCAAGCGGAAAATAAAATCCCCTTCACTCGAATACAATCTGTTCAAAGTCTGCTTCGTATTCTGAGCAAAACATTTGGTACTTAATGCATCTTCGCGTCATTCGCGACTCGAATGTCTTGTAGAAGTTTTTGATAACTGCAAAATGAGTTGGGGCGGATTCAGCGCTTGGTTGAACAATTAGGAGAACCCAGTAATTATCTCCAATGTCCTTGGAAACGTAGATCTCATTGTCTGACAGCAGAAAGTCATCGCCTAGGGCTTCTATCTTTTTGACTTCGATACAATGCTGAATGCCGTCGTCGTCATAGGCGCTGTAGTCATATCCAACATTCTTTTTGCTAACATCCTCTATGATAAATCCCATTGTCGATAGGATTTTGCCAGCAACTTTCTCTATGCTTCGCCAACTAGGCTCGCGTCGGTGGCTTGACGACCCCAATTCAATATCAGATGTTTTTAATCTGATGGATTTATATCGTGAAATACTCTTGGGTAATTCTTTGGAGATTGCGGCATCGGATGGCGCGGCTTCCGCGTGTCCCTTGCCCTCGATCAGCTTTAGCATTTCAAGATGCTTGGCGCTATTGCTCTTTTGAAGGCTAGTTTGAATTGTTTCTAATAATGAGACTGGAAGTTTGTTTACTGGTAAGCCAAAATGAACGCACAAGTCAGCCGCATCAGTACTTCTTCCGGCAAGATCAAAAAGACTTGCCATAAAAATAATGTCTACTTCGGCTCCCTTTTCATGGCTGATTTCGTTGCCTGAGCGAACAGTGCCGTCAATGCAAATGAATAGCCTAGCATTATGGCAAATATTGGTATCAAATGCCTGGACCTGGGCAATATATCTAATATCATTTAGGACATGTCTCCAAAAGGAGACAATGCCAGATGATGTGAGCCTGGTCTTCGCCAAAAGCTCAAGAGTCTTAATCATTCCTAGCCTAGTTGCGCCAAGAGAAAGGAAGAAGCCCTCGTAGTCTCCCATCGTTACTTGCTCAAATGACAGTGACTTATACTTACCGGCTTTGGCTAGTTTCTTATAGTCAGTCTTTTTAAGCCAAGAGGGGCACAGCAAAAAACCCGCCAAAATAATACGGTCACTATCGGAGATACGGGATTGAATCTGATCAGATATGTACGAAGGAGAGATGTCAAACATGGCCGCATTCCTGTATGGTATGAGAACCTCAAGCAACTCCTTCTCGCTATCTTGAAGGCTTTCATCGCAGAGGCGATCAAGAAGCAGGAATATTAGCTCAATCAAATCGTCTAGGGTATTGCGTGTGTACTCGTCTGGATTAATCCTTGAACGGGATGGATCTGTGCTGAAATCACCATTGATTCGGGCGCCAAGCCCAGTTGTTGTAAGCATAGGTAGAAATGCTTGAGCGTATGCATCATTCTTTTTTAGGCGTATGGGCTTGTTATCGATAACATCTGTTGAAACTCCTATCTTTTTAAAGTCCCAAATTCGAACCTTGTGTTCGGCGACAGTCGTCTTGTTGTTGTCGATAACATCAGTTTTAACCATAAGGTCTCGTTGACTGATGGATCCAATCCTTCTTTCTGAATCTGGAATAGGAGTGGCTAATATCTTTTTGGAGTAACTGCCTAGTTCTATGTATAGCTCCTTTAAATTTCTCAAGAATGCAATTGAAGTGCGATTTAGGCCTTTAAGGTCAACCAGTAATGAGTCGGAACTGGCATCATGGAGGATAAAGCAAGTCGTCAATTGGTTCGCCTCCATATAGGTTTTGGCAGTATTGGTATATTCGTCATCAAGCGATCCGAGATGAGGGACTCTTAGGAGTGGGACACGAGTCTGCTGCGCTAACAGCTCATGAGTCTTTTCTCTGTTAAAATAAATCTCTAGTTCTTGGCTTAGCAGTGATACGCTTCTGCATACACCTGCAACTGATTTAAAGCCAATCCCTCGATAGCCAATATTTATTCCACGTTGCTTTGCCGAGAATGCACTACGACAAAGCGATTCAAGATCTCTATCTGAAAAAGGAGTTCCATTGTTAAATAGAAGCACTGCCTTGTTGTATGAAAACGCATGAAAGCGACTTGACCCGCAATCATCAGCATTCTGGATAATCTCATAAAAAACACGTGATACATATGTTTCGGAGATGTATTTTTCAAGGCCAGCAAGCTCCTCGATGATCTGAGTATTAGTTTTTGCTTCCTGTTGAAGCTCAAGTGCTTTCTTTTCAAAAGAGGCAAGTTTAAATGAAGCCTCTGCCGTCATGTCGAGCCGTTGCAAGTGTGTAAAATCTTATAAAACTATAGCGCATGTCAAGTGTTTGGTCAATAGTCAATGCTTGGGTGGTCGAAAATGATTCATGGATAAGCACTGGGAGGCTCTTGTCACATTGCTCAGATTTCCTATTCTTTGCAACATGTTGAGTGCCTTGTTTTGGGATCCAGGGCTGGGCGGTTGTAATCCTGCTCAACGTATTAAACTTCGACCGCTTCCGATCTTGAGCCTCGCCACCTGCCAAAACCCCCACCCTCCATCTACCTCCCCATCCTGAAAGCTCTCCCTGGCAAGCACCGCTATCCGATCCATGCGCCTGGCAGGTTCCGCTTTACGGCCACCCTTGTCCTGCTGATGACCCAGCTGGCATGCTGAGGTCTAATCAACTGTCCTGCCGTTGGCCGACGCCGCTGAAAGCCTGCTGAGCGATGTGGGCAGCAACGACGACCTCTGCGACGAGTTTCTTGGGGCCCTGGCGGCCCTGGGCGGCTCCGCCGGCAACGGTCGCCTGCGCGAGGTGCTCGAGTGGGAAGAGGCCAGCTACGACGCCGTCAAGGCCCAGCTGCTGAGCCGGAGCCTGATCGTGCCCGGCCGGGGCCGCGGCGGCTCGGTGGCGCTCACGGATGCGGATGGCGCCGCCACAGCTGTGGCAACTTCGGGCGAGCGCCCGGTCAGGCGCCCACGCGCAGCGCGGGGGGCGGGCAC